>CAKZUM010000174.1 GCA_937921525.1 uncultured Saprospiraceae bacterium | reverse complement strand
CATTTTAAAGAGCAGAGAATAGAGAGCAGAGAGTAGAGACAGATTTCGTTTAAAAAATGACGAAATTTCGTTGTTTTCTAATCGAAATACGTCTCTACTCTCTCTTCTCTGCTCTCTGTTCTAAACAATGTCCAGTAGTGTACTCTTAGCTACATTTTAACTACACTTGACTCTGCTTCTGATTCTATAGCGTAATCCTAACAGAAATATTATGCGTTCCACTAAACGGTTGGGTAGCTCGATAAGCGTAGTCTATACCAAATCGATTCGTCCCATTCTTTTTTACAGGCACTTCTATACTAGCCCCTGCGCTCAAGCCAGAATAAACAGATGCTTCTGCGGAACGCTCTGCACTTAGGCCAACTTCTACCTTGTAGGCTGCTCGTACCATAAACATATCTTTTAAGGAATATTCTACCCCTGCCCCTAATTGATCTCTAGAGAAAGAATTAGAAGTGAAATTACCTAATACTGTTATCCTATGATTATTCAGCATATTAAAGTCATAAGACATTCCTATATTCAATACAGAAGGCAGTTCAAATTCTGCGGAGCGTTGGTTTACCGTAATATCATAAGATAGCGTTCCATCTGGATTCTCTGTTGGAAAAGACAAACCTTGTCCATCAAAACTCATTCTAGAACCAATGTTTCTTAGAGATATACCGAATTTAAAATTATCTGCTGGCCCTGTTACATATTGTACACCGGCATCTATTCCCAAACCAAAAGCAGATAAATCTGCAATCGCCTCAGATATAGCTCTTAGGGTAATCCCTACTGAGATTTTGTTCTCAAAGGTATGTGCATAGGAAATACCTAAATTAAAAAAATTAGGAGAAAAAGTAGCGCCTGTTCCTTCTGGCTGATTGGTTGTGGTTACTGGAATTTCTCCAATGTCTAAAGACATTAGACTAAAACCAAATGTGCCATTTTTGCCTACTTTTTGGGCTAAGCCAAAGGCATTCATTTTAATATCTGTTCCTTCTAAATACCGAGCATGACCAAACAGAATTTCTGTAGCATTGATTCGCGCCAAACCTGCGGGATTCAAGCGTAATGCCTCTACCCCTCGGATCATGGATGTTGACATGGTGTGCAAGCCTGCACTCCTTGCCCATGGATTCATTAGCAATTCGTAGGCTCCTGCCTCTCCTTGTCGATCTGGGTTTCCTGCTTGTACTTCATGCGTTAGACTCAGAAGTAGTAAGCAAATTAGACCGATGATATTTTTTTGTATCGTTGAATTCATGTTTTTTTTTTAGAAGCGAGAGTAGATATGCCAAATTTTTAAAATTTTGGCATATCTCAAATCTAAGATGCTTTAGACTTGCCGTTTTTGTTTTACAGAATAAATTCTGTGTTACTATCCCTTGATTACAGAATAAATTCTGTGTTACAGTCCTGACGGATCAAATTGCCGCTGCACCCCAAACCATTTAATTACCCGCTCTCCCAATCCTGGCGCATCTATGTGCATTAGGTATACCCCGCTGGCTACTGGAATTCCTTTATTGTTTTTCAGATCCCATTCTAATCCAGGCGAAACTTGTCGTTGCTGAATCGCACGGTTATTTCCTCTAACAGGTGCTCCCGTTTCATTCCTCGTATATTGTCGGATAAATCGACCATCCAAAGAATAGATGGTAACGGTACTATTAGCTGGTAAATTGGTGATTTTTATCGTATTCGTAAACTGAGAGGTTTCATATGCCGAGTAGCCATAATAAGGATTCGGTACTACATTGATGGCTTTCAGGGCTTCTGCCATTTCCTCTTCTGTACCTATCTCTGTTGGAGCGGCATCGCCGATTGTGATTTTGTAGGTTGGATAGCCTCTAAATTCTCCCGTTCCTTCTTCTACCGCATACGGATTGTCTACTCTTAGCTTTACAGTAACATCATTTGGAATCAAACCATCTGCATAAGAGTTCATAGAGATTCCCTCTTGCATTGTAAAAATACCTGCCCAAGTAATGTTATCTAAGGCTCTTACTTTTCTTAATTCACTTGTTCCAAACTCAGGATCTAATCTTTGGCGCATTCCTTCTCCCTCATCGTATTCTTCATCCGTTACATAGATCATGTGTTGACCGCCTAAATAGAAATTAAATAAAGAGAAGGTACTCGTTTCTATTGATAAAGTAGAAGAAGGATTGAACATCATATCTGCTCCTCGTGGCGTATCTCCTAGATAATTGACATCAAAAAATTCTGTCGTTGGATTGTCTTCTCGATAGACTGAGTTTTCTCCAAAGAAGATGTTAAGCCGCTTACCTGTTTCTACATCAATTGCGTAACCGGGAAACCAGCCCATCCCCATTTTATCAGAACCATTCTCGTTCTTTTCTCCATCAGGTATCGGTCGACCATTTTCATCGGCTTCTTTTCCTACAGATGGAGACTGGCGTACATCAAAGTTTCGCGCACCTCCTTCTGTCGAGACAGCTAATCCTTGAGAGACACTATAGTAAAAAGGGGAAGCTGTTTCAACGACTAAACATCTACTCCATTTTGATTTATCCGCAGTCATGACAATATCCACATTATTCAAATGCGATACGCCCTCTACTCTATTTCTTACTAAATTGAATTGTCGAGATTCATTCATCCAAGCAGGAGAAATATAAGAGTTATTGGGAATCAATCCCCTACTTAATCCCATAGGTGGCTCTTGCACTCTATTCTCAAAATCAGTCAACAAGAAAGGGACAAACCAGCCATTGGCAATGTTTACTAGACTTTGATCTTGATCGACTGGTTTTGCATCTTCTATATCTCCCGGATAAAATTCAAAAACCTCCCCTGGTCCAGTCTTTAAAAAATCTATTGGAGGAGATCCTTCATCTGGCACTCCATTCAGCCATTGTACTCCATTTGGATCTGCATAGACTATATCCGAACCAATTGCCCCATTTTGTCCTGTTCCCAATTCGCCTACTTCCAAACCTTGTTCTATAGCTATGGTAAAGCCATATTCTCCTATTATTTGTTCATTCAATTTTTCTATCGTTGTTTCAGAAGCGATTTCTGTTCCATCTGCTAGGTTCGTTAAGACCCATCTTACCTCATCATCTAATCTAGTATTATTCATATTTTCATCCACCAAGGTCAGTTCATATTCTCCGTCTTGAACATTGAGTGGATTAAAAATTGTAATATTAACTGGCCCATTCCCTTCTTTGTATTCTATTTCTCCATTAAATGAGCCATCTAAAATAGATGCTCTCACCCCTTCCTCTAAATCTAGAAAGACACCTCCTGTACCAATACCATCTACTCTTACGATCTTGGCACCATCTCCATACTCCGCATTTAATTTGCGTTCTACTATTTCTCTTGGAATTACCGTGTAGTAACTATTCGTTCCATCTCCGATATTTCCTCTACCTTCAAGATACGCTCTTCGTTGACCTTGTGTATTAGGAAATTGAGTAAACTGCTGATAGTTATTATAAGCATAGGCGATCGCCGTGAAATAATATTTTTTCTGATTAATTAAGGTTCGATCTCCTTCGGCAAACTGATCTTCTGTAATGACAAAGGTATGCCGAATGCCACTATCCGTTCCTTGCACTTCCGAGTTAGGTATCCATATTTGATTAGGAGCGTTTGGGTCGGGATCGGGATTAGAAACAGGCGTCCAGTTAAAGATTTCATCTACGCCATTTCTTATATCTACTTGGTATATTAATCTAGATTTATCAGGATCTTCTAGCTCTGCAATACTAACATTAGGGCCAGACAATTGATATAATTTATAACCTTCAAATTGATAGGTTCGATCTTCTTCTGGAATCGTTGCAGGTGCTTGTAAATCTAATTCCGCATAGGCCTCAAAGGCATTGTTAGAAGTGAACTGATCATTTGTAAAAACAGCAATGATTTCTTGATCTAACTCAATCCAATCTACATCTGGCGCATCTGGTCCATCTGTAATATCAAAGCAATTATCAAACAATGCCTGCGCAATATCATCCGCAAATAGTAGTGGATCAATATCTGGACTAGGATGCTGTACATCTGGTACCCACACCACCCCAACTATTAATTCATTGACTGCCCCTGGATCTAATCGGAATGGCCCAGAAGCTTGTATCGTTCTAGTATCGAAATTTTCTAAACCTTGGTTAGACATAGACCAACCGTTCGTATCATCTGGTCGATCAGGAAAGGCAAAGTTTATGACATCATCACTCAATAAATTATAGCCATTTCCACCTCTCGTGTATGGCGTACCATCAATCCATCTTCCTGATAATAAATTATAATATTGTGGCCCAGCCCCTGGGTCTCCCATCCCTGCATTAGGTGCAGAATCATCTCTTAGGTGATAGGTAAAAGAAGACATAGGTAATTCCACAATCGTATCTGGTGATTCTCCTACTGCCGGATTTCTTAATCCTCCATCATCTGAAAATTTCTTTGGCCCTAATGGACCTCTAAAATAATCTATTCCTAAAATCGGAACTTCATCACAATAGGTATTAATAGAACCACCTACGTTACATTCACATCCTGTTATTCCATCTAAGCCATCTCTATTATAAACATAAGCCAAACTTCTTTCAATATCACAGCCCACATAATCATCATCAGGACAACCTAAATCCGCATCGACCCACACGCCAAAATAAGTACTATCAATACTTTCTATCGCTCTATTGATTAACTTATATCGTTGGAAGGTCATATCATTGATCTCATCATTTGTTGCATATGCAAAAGCTTGTACTTGAATTTCCATTTGAATGGCATCTCCATTACTTTGGGTATGTGCCGCACCTGCATCATTATAAATCCAGAAAGTCATTTCATCTGGAAATTGTGGCGCATCACAGCCTCTAATTTCTATAATAGGATAATCTCCTTTTTGTGGCTCATAAAAACCATTTCCATCTTGGTCAAAGAAGGCAGCTAATCCTTGAGTAGTATTAGGCAATTCAAATCCTCTCAGTTCAAAGAAAAATTCATTCCCTCTGGCAGGCCAACCTTTTACATCTTCTGGTATCTGACTTTCGTCATACGTTTCCCCCGCAGCTTGGGCTTGCTCATATGCTTTTATATGACTTTCAATATTTTCTCCTTTCACCGTAAAGAACCGATCCCAGTCATCACAAATTGCTCGGTCTGTTGTTCCTTCTTCTGGAGATAAAGGACCTGGCCAAAAATCTTCTCCTTGTGTACTATAGGTTTGAGCCGCCAATTTTAAATTTCCTCCAGGATCAAAACCACCTAACCAGACAGCTCCTGCAAAGATGGAAGAACGCTCTGGCACCCCTGCTCCCGGCTCTACCTTAGGAACAATATATCGACCATCATTTCCATCCCACCAAACATCTCCGCCTGTCAATAATCTAGCTCGTACATTATTGATCGCCATATCCACCTGCGCTTCTGCCGCCGCACAATCTTCTCTATAATTTGCTTTGGTGTTGATCTTCCCTGTGTTCGTGGCAGCAGTTGTTGTTTTTGAATTGCTTTTTTTCGGGCCTACATGGGCGTAGGTCGAAATTGATAACAATAAGCTGCAAATGAGAAATAGGTACTGTTTATAATTCATACTGTTTTTTTTCAAACATTTTAATCCCAACGAGGGGTGATATAACTTTAGGGCTTTTGT
>CAKZUM010000173.1 GCA_937921525.1 uncultured Saprospiraceae bacterium | reverse complement strand
CTATGTGGTGAAAAAAATCTATGTGGTGAAAAAATCTCTGCACCTTTGCGTTCAATTTTTAATTGACGATAGCCAATACAGAACTGGTACACAAAATCAAAACGATCCTAAGCCTATACGCTCAAAAAGACTTTCTATTAAAACTCCAAAGCCATAACCACTTTCCAAGCTGTTAGATATTGCTAGAAAAATTATATAATAAAAATTAAATTTTGGAACATTTATTGTCTTAAGAATAGACTAGGAATAGCAAATGTTTATTGATGATTTGAATTGTCAATAAATTGAAATCACCTCCCACCTACAAGTGTATTTCATAGCATTTATTTTAATCCAATCCTAATTACTACTTTCATTAATGTACGGTATTCTGTATACTTGGTAATTTAAGTCAGAGATCATTCTCCGTCACAGGCATGTCCTGTGGAGAAGCCTCTAATTAAGTTTTTTAGTATTACAGATAGCCCATCTATTTAGTTATCTTATTAGAGAAAAGTCAAGGCTAAAAATGCAAGGTAAACTGCTTTCATAAGTAGTAGATCACCATCTCCCCATCCCCTCTATATTTCCTCTTTAAATGAGTTAGACAAAAAATTAGGCTTGTGTGTATGGATACAAATGCACCTCCAAAAAGCATCTTCAAAAAGGCAACTACTTTATCTGTATGGATTAGTATTAGATTGTTTATGTTCCTGTTAGCAGCAATGCCAATAGGCAAAGCAAATAATACGATACCTACTATTTTAGTAGATGCTACTAGCAATAGATATGAAGTGTCATTGGAAGAAGAAAGGACAACTTTAGAACTATGTGATTTGATCATTGATCAAATGTACACCCTTTCCTATGCTACAGATCACACACAAGCAATAGCGATAACCTTGAGTGAAGGTATCAGCAAAAAGGCTTTTAAAACAAATCAAAAAATACATTTCAAATCAGAAAACAATTGTGCGCTCCTTTACTTCGAAAAATCTGGAAAAGAATCAATAACAGGCACTTTGTCCATAGGGACAGCGGCCATTCCAAAAGCAACAAGTAGAAGTAATGGAGCGGGCATAAAAACAGATGAAACCCCTACTTCAGAACAATTGGTAAAAGATATTTTTATTGGAGGCGATTGCTTTGAAGTTAGGAATATCAAGTATAGTGGAGATGTAAAGGCAATAGGAAGTTTTGAAGATGGTAAAGAATCTCTAAATATTGAACGAGGAGTCATTTTATCAACAGGAGATATTGAAAATGCGCACGGGCCCAATATTTCTACTCGTATCAGTACCGACTTTAGTGATTACCATCCGAGCGATAAAGACTTAGAAGCATTGCTAAGTAGCAAGACTGTTACTTTGGAAGATGCGGCCGTTTTAGAATTTGATTTTACACCAACGACCAATCGAATTCAATTTCAATACTCCTTCGCATCAGAAGAATATTGTGACTATGTAGGCTCAAAATTTAATGATGTATTTGGCTTCTTTTTAAGTGGGCCGGGTATAAAAGGAACTTTTGAAAACGAAGCAATTAATATAGCTTCTGTGCCAGGTACAACTGATTTTGTAGCCATTAATAATATCAACCATTTAACGAATAAAGACTTTTTTGTAAATAATGTACCTGAAGGGCAAATTCAATTTGTGCCATGCGATAATTTTCCAGACGAACCTGGTGTTGCTACAGACCTAATTGAATTCGATGGATTCACTACCGTACTAACAGCGGTGGCAGAAGTCATGCCTTGTCAAACATACCATATCAAATTAGCGATAGCCGATGCTTCGGATGCCCTATTTGATTCGGCAGTATTTTTAAAAGCGAATAGTTTTAATGCTGGTGGTGCAGCTTATGTAAAGCGCATTTTACCAGATGTAGAAAGTAGAGAAGCCTATGAAGGTTGTAAGGAAAGTTACTTCTTATTTGAACGAACAGATCAAGAAGCTTTAGATTCCTTAGTGGTACATTTTAATGTATCTACTCAAAGTACGGCAATAGCAGGAGTGGATTATGCCCCTTTCCCTGACTCCGTCATTATTCTACCCGGAAACCAACAAAAATTATTACCAATAGTTCTGTATTCCGATAATATTATCGAAGGTACAGAACACCTCATAATGGAATTAGAGTCTGCTTGCTCTTGCGCTGATTTAAGTATAGATTTACCGATAAACGATTTTATTCCACTAGCAGCAGCAAGTCAGACCGATTCCATTTGTGGTAGTCAAGAAATAAACATCAATCCGAAAATTGCTGGAGGTGTTGGTACACTAAAATATGAATGGAGTACTGGAGATACCTCCGCTATGCTACAAGTATTGGCCAATACCTCCGCTACTTATGGGGTCACGGCTACAGATGTTTGTGATAATACGATTTCAACAATTAATCACATAGAAGTATTAGAAGCACCTATGGTCGAGTTAGAATCGGATAAGACCGTATGCGATTTAGAAGAGCCTGTATTTTTTGATTTAAAATTATCAGGACTAGGGCCTTGGACGATTGCCTATACCATCAATGATTTATTACAGCCACTACTGACCACCAAAGATCCTTCCTTTCCACTACCAGCAAAAGAAGAAGGCATATATGCCATCCAATCCGTTAGCAATAATAATTGTTCCGTTGATTTACAAAAACAATCTATTCTAACCGTCACCAAACCAGAGAGTGCGGCTATTCAAGTAGCGCAACCTATCTGCGAAGGAGAAACGGGTAGTATAGACATATTAGAGGTGCGAGGTGGAAGTATACCGTATTCTTATTCTTTGGATAATGGTCATAGTTTCGGTGAAAATCCTTTCTTTGACGAAATAGAACCTGGTTTTCATAGGTTGGTTATAGAAGATGTCAATAATTGCCAATGGTCATCTGAATACGAAATAGAATCGCCAGAAGCATTAGATATAGTCTTAGAAAAAAGAGTCCGACTTACGCTAGGAGAGAGCTATCAATTAGCTGCCACTATTAGTAAACCCTTGGATCAGATCGACCATATTGAATGGTTTCCTTCTGAAGATTTAGCTTGTGTAAATTGTCTTTCCTCAGAGGTGTTACCTTTAAAAAATACGACTTATGAAATAAGCGTAACAGATGAACGAGGCTGTACTAAAAAAGCGGCGGTAGATTTAATCGTACTCAAAGATTATAAAGTATTTGTACCCTCTGCTTTTTCTCCAAACGGAGATGGCAATAATGATCTATTTTATATCAATGCCGATAACGACCAGATATTGACAGTCCGCAAATTTCAAGTCATCAATCGTTGGGGCGATCTACTGTATCAAGCCACTAATTTTCAACCCAATGATCCCCAATACAGTTGGGATGGTACTTATAATGGGCAACCATTGAATGCCCAAGTGTTAGCTTATTTTGTGGAAATGGAATTTATCAATGGAGAGGTGGTGGTGTTTAAGGGGGATGTTACCCTAGTAGATCGGTAACACAGATTTCAATCTGTATGACAATCGAGCGCAGCGAGATTGGTTTTGTAAATCAAAAATCAGAGTTCATAAATCATACATCAGAAAGCTTCTAATTATCCAAAATTTGATGGATTTATGATGTAAAATATAGACAAGTTTATCCAGACAGTTGATATTAGTTTTACCACAAATTTAAGAATGAATCAGCTTGATAAAACAAAGCTAGGGTTGTATTTTACCACATAGGTACATAGGTCACATAGCATACGTCACACTATGTGACCTCTATGTATCTATGTGGTAAAATTGTCAACTACTTTTGTGGTTTAGATAAACTTGTCGATCTATCGTTAAACTTCTAGATATTTAGATGTTACTAGTCCCCAAAAATCTGTATTATCTATATTGCTATGCACTAGTTATATATTCTGAATTGGAAGTACATCGGACATTAAGTAAAAATAATTTTTGCCAACTTTAGTATTTTGATTAGTTTTAAATATGAATTTGAAGTGCCTCAAAATTTTATTATTGCTTCTTGGATTAAGTATTAGTCATAGCACTTTATTGGCTACACATATCATTGGTGGAGAAATTCTTTACGAATGCCTAGGAAATGAAATGTACGAAATTACAATGAAGGTGTACCGAGATTGTGCAACAGGACAAGCCTGCTTTGACTCTGATCCTGATTGTACACAACATACTCCTTTTATTGGCTCGGTTTCTATTTTTCGAGGACAGACATTAGAGACGACGGTTGTTTTAGATCCGCCAACTATTATAGAAATAGAGGCGAAGATTAGCAATCCCTGTTTAAGACCACCATCCAATGTATGTGTAGAAGAAGGTGTTTATACATTTAGAATACGGTTAGCAGCTATTGATGAAGCCTATACTATTTCTTATCAAAGATGTTGTAGAAATAGAACTATACTAAATATCAGGGCGCCTGGTACTATTGGCGGAACCTATACTACAACCATAACTCCCTTAGCACAGGCAGCCTGCAACAGTAGTCCTGAATTTATTGATTTCCCTCCAATTATCATTTGTAATAATGAAGATATTAATTTTGATCATTCGGCTACAGATATAGATGGAGACTCTCTAGTCTATTCTTTATGTACCCCATTCGTTGGGGCTAACACAAGTAATCCTGCCCCAGAAAGAGCAGAACCCCCTCCCTATGACGGTGTCGATTATATAGGAAATTTTTCTATTACAAATCCTGTTTTGGCAGAAAGACCGGGTATGCGTATTGATGCAGCAACAGGTTTGATTTCTGGGATTCCATCTTTACTAGGTCAGTATGTTGTTGGTGTTTGTGTGGAAGCCTATCAAGATGGTATATTGATGAATGTTATTCAGCGAGATTTTCAATTTAATGTTGGACAATGTTTTCCGCTTGTACAAGCAGATATAGAAGAGACGGAGCTTCGTGTGCAAAACGGTCAAGAAATATTTTATGTTAGAATTTGTGGAACAGAAGGAACATTGGTTAACGAAAGTACGGAACGAGTTAATATTACCAATCAAAATTGGGCTATTGATTTACCCACTGGAACGATCCAATCCAACAGATGGGATTTTGAAGATGTTTCTTTTCCTGACGTTGGTATTTACGATGGAATACTCATTTTAAATGAGGGCTTCCCTTGTAACGATACAGCATTAATACAGATCGAAGTCTTACCAGATTTAACGCCTGATTTTTCATTTGATTATGATACCTGTGAAATAGAACCAGTCAGCTTCACAGACTTATCTACCTCCGCTATCAGTCCCGCTGCTGTTACTGACTGGATATGGGACTTGGGAAATGGAGATACCATTTTCAACCAACAGCAATTTAATTATGAATACGATACATCAGGTGCTTTTCCCGTATCGCTGACCGTAAAAGATATTAATAACTGTGAAGAAACGAGCACTCAAATAGTTTCTTATTTTCCGATTTCAGACGAAGTATTGATAAGTCCATCAGCTGATCGTGGTTGTGAACCTGTAGCAATTACATTTACGAATCTGTCCAATTTATTATCTAGGGAATATACTATTGATTGGGATTTTGGGGATGGCAATACAGGTAGAGGATTAAGCCCAACGCATCTATATGAAACCCCTGGTATTTATGATATTGCGGTCAGTATTATTTCTCCAGATGGCTGTGTGACCGATACTTTATGGGAAGAATTAATTACTGTTTTACAAAGTCCTGTTGCTGATTTTTCTTTTACTCCAATGATCGTCAGTAATTTTAATCCGACTGTAACATTTACAGATCAGTCTCAAAACGCTCGGAATCTACTCTGGGATTTTAATGGCTTAGGAACATCTGAGGAGCTGAATCCTTCGTTTGATTTTCTGCAGTCTGGTTTAAATCCTGTATTGTTGGAAGTGACTAGTGATAACAGTTGTACAGATACTATTTTACAATATGTTGAAGTACTACCAGAAATAAGATATACGCTTCCGAATGCCTTTACTCCGAATGGCGATGGCACTAATGATACATTCTTTGGCAAGGGTAATATAGAAGATGCAACCGACTTTCAGATGATCGTTTGGAATCGATATGGAGAATCTATATTTGAAACTAATGACCCTAAACTAGGCTGGAATGGTAGAAAAAATAATGAAGGCCAACTAGCACCCAACGGAGTCTATGTGGTAGTGGTTAATTTTACAAATTTCAGAGGAGAGATGTTTACGCAGACGGGGTATGTTAGTTTGATACGGTAGAGAGAGAAGCGGAGTATAATTTCTATCAAAATTTTAATTTTGAACAAGGAGGCACTGAGTTCACAGAGAAAATCTATGTATAACTCTGTATGCTCAGTGCCTCCGTATTCAATAAAAATCCTATAACTCCTCTGTCCTACTTAATCATCCGAATCTTCATAGAAATATCTTTTTCAGGACGATCTCTGCCATCTTTTTTTACAGCCACAATTTTATCAATCACCTCTAAACCAGAAATCACCTGTCCAAAGACAGTATACTCATTATCTAGAAATGGAGCTCCACCAACATTTTTGTAAGTAGCTCTTTGCTCTTGTGTATAGTGTATATCTTTTTGAGCTTCAATCCGATTAATAATATTTTCATCCAAAGGCTTGCCATGAACGATGTAAAATTGCGAGCCAGAAGACTCCTTCATCGGGTTCATTTGATCCCCCATTCTTGCAGCAGCTAAAGCCCCTTTTACATGCACTAAATTAGATTCCTTGATCTCTGCAGGAATTTGATAGCCTGGACCACCATTCCCTAGGGCTTGTTCTGGTTTAGCACCTTTAGATTTAGGGTCTCCACCTTGCACCATAAATCCGTCAATCACTCTGTGAAATAATAAACCATCAAAATATTTTTCCTCTGCTAATTTGGAAAAATTATCTCTGTGCAAAGGTGTGTCCTCTGATAAGACGGCGACCATAATACCAAAAGGCGTTTCGATTTCCACTAAACATTCCTCTGGTGCATTTATTACGATTTGCTGTTTTTTATCTCTATGCTTAGACCCTTTTTTGGCCCGTAAAATAACCGTGTAATTTCCAGAAGAACGGTATCTATGCGAAGGAGACGTTTCCTTTGATTTGGTACCATCTCCAAAATCCCATTCATACTCCTCTGCCTCCTTGGATTCATTAACAAATTCAATTTTAGAAGGGGCTGTTCGATCTTCTCCTTGTATCGCAAAATCAGCAACAGGCCGAGCGCAAGACATCAAACAAGCAAGGATTAGTAATACTAATAAATTTTTATTTTTCATTTTTTCTTAAAATTTCAAAAATCATATGAGCTTTCCAACGGAAGCCCAACAAAAACAACTAAACAAAATACTATTGTCAAGGGTAACACTACTGGACATTTTAAAAAGCAGAGAATAGAGAGTAGAGACAGGTTTCGTTTAAAAAATGACGAAATTTCATAATTTTTTAAACGAAATCTATCTCTATTCTCTGTTCTCTACTCTCTGTTCTATTTATTTCCTTACTGCATTCGTATTTTCATCTTGACATCCTTAATAGGACGGTTTGCTTTATCAACAGGTACAACTGAGATTTTATCAATAA
>CAKZUM010000172.1 GCA_937921525.1 uncultured Saprospiraceae bacterium | reverse complement strand
GTAGCTATATGGATTTTTGTAGGTCGTGAAGGATGTTGACAGTTGAAAGCCACCATACAGGTATGTCACGCTCTCGACCTAGGGAACACATCTAATACAGGCGACCTATAAAATCATTTAAATCTGCGTTGAATAATGCGTATTTAGACATCTAGTTCCTTAAGTTGACGACATTCCACTGCAAGTGATCCGATGAATAAATTTACTACCCCAACTTTGTTTCATACTCAACTCAATTAAACTGGTCCGATCACTTTAGAGTGGTCGGACCAGCGCGCGCGTTTCATCCGACCACTTTTAAGTAATCGGATGAATTCATTCGATGCTCCAACTTTGTTTTACACGCAAATAATATTACATTTGACGGAACTAGTATTGGGCACTTTTGTCCTTAGTAAATTCTCAATTCGAATTCGTAAAATGTTCTATCAATCTAATATATTTAAAACACTATTATTTGTCACCACAGCTACACTATTCATAAATTGTTCTGAAAATAAAGAACAGCGAATAGTCCAACCCATCACAACCAAAATCAACACTCAACGGACAGCAGATTATACTGAAACAAGAAATGCCTACTTTGGAGATTTTCATATTCACACTAGTTGGTCCTTTGATGCTTTTATATATAATGTGCGGACAACTCCAGATGATGCCTATCGCTTCGGCAAAGGAGAAGCCATTCCACATGTATCTGGAAAACCAATTCAGTTAGGACGGCCCTTGGATTTTATGGCAGTGTCAGATCACTCTGAATATATGGGCGTCATGATGCAGATGACAGATAAAAATAGTCCGCTGTCTCAGTTACCAATTGCGAAAAGTATTAATAGTTCTGATCCGACTGTATCCAAAAAAGCTTTTGGGAAAATTGGGTTTTCAATGGCAACGAGTTGGCCTTACAAAGATTTAATAGATGAGCAAATCATTCAAAGTACTTGGAGGAAAATAATAGCTTCCGCAGATCGGCATTACGAGCCAGGCAAGTTTACTACTTTTCCTGCCTATGAATGGACCTCTTCTCCCGCAGTGTTTTTGACATGGCCACAGTATGCGCAGAACATGCATCGAAACGTTATATTTAAGGGAGGAAAAGTTTCTCAAATTCCCTTTTCTTCTTTTGATTCTCAAAATCCAGAAGATCTGTGGGAATGGATGGAGCTACAAAGGGCGAATGAAATAGAGTTAATAGCTATTCCCCATAATGCGAATATAAGCGATGGGCGTATGTATGCATTAAGCAAAGATAATGGGGATGCTATGGACTTAGCTTATGTCAAATCTAGAATGCGGAATGAACCTGTTAGCGAAGTTTTACAGATAAAAGGTCAATCAATGGCGCACCCGTCCTTATCACCAAACGATGAATTTGCAGATTTTGAAGTCTATCAAAATACATTAGGTCGAAGTGAGCCAAGAGTACAAAGCCGAGCGAAAGGTAGTTTTGTAAGAGAAGCACTTAAAGATGGTTTGGCAATCGCTCAAGAAGTAGGAGAAAATCCTTTTAAGTTTGGATTTATCGGGAGTACAGATTGTCACAATGGAGCGAGTAATATAGAAGAGGATAACAACATCGGAAAATCAGGGCTACAAGACCCAACTGCTGAAATAAGAATGAGTCAAACGATTGCTCAAACCAGAAATAGACAAGGGTCTGTTGGAGGGGTTGCAGGTGTATGGGCCAAAGAAAATACTAGAGAAGCAATCTTTGAAGCATTTGAACGAAAGGAAGTATTTGCCACCTCTGGTCCAAGAATTAAAGTTCGTTTTTTCGCTAGTTGGGATTGGGATACTTTAAAATTAGATCAAGCTAATTGGGTATCTAATGCATACGAATTGGGCGTGCCAATGGGAGGAGATTTAGTGAATGCACCATCTAATACCACCGCACCTTCTTTTTTAATAGAAGCTATAAAAGATAGTGAAGGAGCAAATTTGGATCGTGTACAAGTAGTGAAAGGTTGGGTGGATAAAGAAGGGCAAACACAGGAACAGATATTTGATGTTGTCTGGTCGGATAATAGAGTAGTGGGGGCTAATGGAAAATTGCCAGCAGTTGGTACGACGGTTGACTTATCAACCGCTACCTATACCAACGACATAGGGGCAACCACATTGCAAACTATCTGGACAGACCCAATATTTGATGCTAGTGTTGCTGCATTTTATTA
Organism: uncultured Saprospiraceae bacterium; assembly: GCA_937921525.1. GTDB lineage: Bacteria > Bacteroidota > Bacteroidia > Chitinophagales > Saprospiraceae > JAFMDF01. Next base: position 7,639 of record CAKZUM010000172.1, on the reverse strand, counting down.
CCTTCGAGTATTAGAAATTCCAACCCCTCGTTGGACGACTTATGATGCGGTTAGGGTGGGCGTTCCTTTACCAGATGATGTACCAGCAACCATTCAAGAGCGTGCATGGAGTTCGCCTATTTGGTATAGTGTAGAGTAGGAGTGGAATGTCGTCAACTTAAGAAAAACTAGACCACTTATAAGACATAATTCAACACGGAGCTACTTCGTAGCCACACGGATATTTTTTTGATTTTTGTAGGTCGTGAGTGATGCTGACTGGCAAGGAAAAGGGCTAGGGACAAAATTAATTAATGCTCTAATGGAGAAAGCTAATAAGGATGCTGATAGTTGTTTTGTATTAGATGTGTCCGAAGAAAACCCAAGAGCAAAAGTATTATACAATAGACTAGGTTTTGTAGTTACCAAGAAAAATGATTCCACTTTGAAAAATAAATATTCCTATGTAGCGAATCATTTTAGAATGGAGCGAGCCTCTGAATTGTTGTAAAGGAAAAGATTCAAAAATAAGAAAGCTGCCTAAGGCATTTAAGATTTGAGTTTTGGATTTTGAAATTTGGGTTTTAGGTTTTGAATTTTTAAAAAAATAGGGCAGATAACTATTGCTACCTGCCCCATTTTTAGATTGGCGATTAAACCATTCTATATATGATTAGAACTGTACGTTAACCGTAAAGTTAAAGATCGTACCTAATTGACTAAAGTGGTAACCATCGTATGTCATTTGAGAATAACGTTGGTTAAAAGTAATCAAGTTAGACTGGTTTTGTAAGAAAGCGGCATCATCTAATAAGCTTTCTGAACCTCTATCTGCTTTGAAGCTCCACTCAGGTAATACGTTCAATAAGTTATTCACGTTTAAGGCAACAGTAGTCTTATCTGTTAATCTATAAGATAAAGCTAAATCTGTTACAACTTTAGTTTCAAACTCTGTGAATAAACCCTCTACCAAACCTTGCTGTCTGAAAGTTGTTGGACCAAATAAAGTGTTATTTAAAGATACACCAAACTTATCCGCTTGCCAGTTCAAACCTAAGATAGCCTTGAACTCAGGACGAGAAGTAAAGAATAAAGCTTCTTGAGTTGCATTAGATACACTTTGACCTGCTGCTTCTACAATTGCTGGGTTCTTTACGTCCCCTTCTCTTTCATTCTGAATAGTCCAGTTACCAGAAAGAGAAACACCCAAGTTACCTGCACCAGCTTCTATATTCTTGTAGTTTGCCACAAAGTCAATACCTGATGTTCTCGTATCCAAAGCGTTTACGAAGAAACTTAAATCAGATAAGTTGTTCTCTGCTAACAATTGATCCAAAGGAGTATTTCCAGCCGCTGTTGCACCTACTTCAGAACTTAAAATAACTCTATCTTCTACAGCAATATTATAGTAATCTAAAGTTAAGCTAAAGTTGTAGTTTGGCTTAAATCCTACACCTACAGTAACGTTCGTAGATTTTTCTGGCTTCAAGGCATCTAAGCCTAATAATCGTGCCTCTCTAGATACGTTGTTTACCAAACCACCTACTTGGATACCCTGTCCAGGTACGAAGCTATACTGTGCTTTTTGTGTATAAATTTGGTGCAAGTTTGGTGCACGGAAACCAGTAGAAGCAGAAGCTCTAAGTGTTAGTGCATCACTTGCCTTATAACGAGTACTTACTTTCCATACAGCTGCAGTACCAAAGTCACTATAGTTTTCAAGACGTACTGTACCATTTACGAAGAAAGCATCTGATAAATCTAATGCTAAATCAAAGTATCCACCAAAGTTATAACGGTTGAACTTACCTGAGTTTCTTGGATCATTACCTGCGAATGAATCTGGACCACCATCTTCATAAGAAGCTTCAGAACCTTCAATTACGGTGAACGTCTCACTTCTAAACTCAGAACCGAAACCAATACCTACTACATCAGATAATCTTCTAGTAACATCAATGTTACCTACTGCATGCTTAAAGTTTGTACCACCTACATCGAAGATCAACGGACTGTTCTCTCGGTATTTGTTTGTTCCATCAGGATTTAACGTACCGTTTCTGTTGTGAGAGTTTCTTACTAAATACGTTTGTGTGTTACCACCTACTGTGAAACTTGCATCAGAAATCCAACCATTTTTAGCTGTTCTTACCCCCACAGTACCGTTGTAATCATTTAAGTCTGCATCAAATGTTGGTACATATCCAATGTACTCACCATTTGGACCATTCGGGAAGAAGTCTGCTAAGTAAGGGAAAGATTCTAAAGTTCTCCAATAAGGCGTTCTATAGTTTGCAAAACTGTTTACTTTTTTATAAACATAAGCTGCATTACCATATACTTCTGTATTCTCATTTACGTTAGATCCGAAGTTAACAGCAAACTTAGCTGCTGTAGTTTCAGGATTACCATTAATGTTACCTGCGTCAGGGAAATCGTTCAAAAATGCTTGTACTTCAGAAAGTGGCGCACCGAAATCACCAGCTTCCCCTTCTGCACTTACAACACCTGGTCTGTTAGATACTTCTCTCTTAGATAAATCAATTGTATAATTGATAAATCCATTATCTCCTAATTTAGAGCCATTATTTAATGCAACGCCGTAAGTTTCGCCGTCACCCTCACCTGTTACACCACCGGTGAAAGTAACACTACCATTTTCTGCATCCTTTTTTAAGATAATGTTCATTACCCCTGCAATCGCATCAGAACCATATTGAGCAGATGCACCATCTCTTAAGATTTCTACACGCTCTACAGCACCTTGAGGAATAGCAGAAATATCTGCACCTGTTTCCCCTCTACCCGGAGAAGTCTGTGTATATAATAATGCACTTGTATTTTTACGCTTACCATTTACCAAAATCAAGGTACGAGATGGTCCCATATTTCTGATTTCAAATGGATCCAATACTGCTGTTGCATCATTTACTGGTGTATTCACCGAGTTAAAAGATGGTACCTTATAAGTTAATGCTTTATCAAAAGAGTTTTGACCAGTAGCCATTAACTCATCCGCACTTACTACATCAATAGGTAGTGGTGTATCTGTAGCAGAACGAGGAGCAGAACGAGTACCTGTTACTACTACGTCAGAAAGATTGATACCTTCAGACATTAAGATGTCCATTGATTTTGTTTCACCGTCCGCTAATGTAACGTTGAAATTCTGGCTTGCATAACCAGTATAAGTTACTTCAATAGTATAAGAACCTGCGTCCAAGCCTAAAGAGTAATTACCGTCCAAATCTGTAACAGTACCGATACTAGTACCTGCAACTGATACATTGGCGCCAATAAGCGTTTCTTCTGCACTTGAGATCGTACCTGTTAAGGTTTGTGCATCAAGCGTAAAAGGTAGCGCAAATAAAAGCGCTAAAAATAAGGTTGAAATACGTTTCATTAAAAAACTTTTTAGTTTGAAAATTTTGATTAAAATTAAGTGAAAGCTATTCTATTGAGTGTTTAGAATATAGCCTTTCAAGTTAGGTAGTTTTTAAAAAGTATAGTTGATACTTGTGAAAAATCGCCTGCCATCTATCCCGAACTGGGTGGTTTGCCAAGGATACTTGAACCGACCAACAAAATCTAAATTAGGGTCTGGTGTATCTCCTGTATAGGCATCTTCAAAAGTATCTGGATAAATATTAAATATATTATTTACACCTAGTGCTATTTCAATATTGTCGGCAAAGGTATAAGTAAAATTCACATCTGAAAGAATTTTGCCATTATATTTTGCATCATAAGATATTTCTGTTGGATGTTGATAGAAAACCGACCCATAATAGAACACAGAAGCAGTTGTAGCAAAGTTTTTAAATATATAGGTACTAGTTGCTATTATTTTCTGTCGAGGTCGCCAAGATTCTATTCTAGAAATATCTTCTCTAGATAGAATATTTTCTTGCAAGCCATTGGCTACTATAAAGTTAGGTAGATGAATGTCATCGACTTGTGTACGATTAAAATTAGCTGCAATACTTCCTTTAATATTGCCAGTACCTACAGACATATCTTCAAAACTGAGTACTAAATCTATTCCTTTGGTGGTTGTATTAACTGCATTTAAAAAGAAACCAGCAGAACTTGTATTAATACTATTTAACAATTGATCTATCGGAGAAACGGCTATTCCTGTCTTTACTACTTGCCCAGAAAGGATGATTCTGTCCTGAACGAATATTTTATATAAATCAGCTGCAAAACCAATCTTTTTTGTCAGCTTATAAGTAAATCCAGCACCAATATTGATCGAAGTCTCTGGCATTAATCTTGGAATCCCCAGTCGTTTTAAAGTAGGATCAAGATTATTAAAAATTCTATTTTGAACAATGCCGTCTTGTGTAAGTGAGGTGGTAGTAGCAGTATAGTATATTTGATGTAAAGCAGGTGCTCTAAAACCATTACTCAAGGATCCACGAAGATTCAATTTATTCTCTATTGCTTTAAATCTACCATTTAATTTCCAGCTAAAATTAGATCCAAAATCATTATAATGTTCAAATCTCATTGCTGCCCCTAACAAGACTTTTTTTGTTAAGTCTGCATTGATCTCTGCATATAATCCCAAATTACTTCTATAGTTGCTTGACGCATTTTCTGGTTTAAAACCGCTAAAAGATTCTGAACCAATACGATCATGCTCATTAGGTGTTCCATCTCCATAGGAGGCAAATTCACCTGCTTCTGTTTTAAAATTTTCTGTTCGTTGTTCTATTCCAAATGATAGCGTTAAGGATTCTATTTGCTCAGGAGTGAGGGTACGGATCGCATCTAAATTATTGACTAAATGACTGAAAGAATGCGTACCATTATAGAAGTTTTTTGGACTTTCAGCGCCTAAAGATTGATTAAAAGAATTGATTACATAATAGTCAATTTTATTTCGACCATAAGTCGAACTAAAATCTATATCCCAATCCATGTAGGTCGTTCTGATACCTACAGCTAGTGTATTATCAATAATCTTTGGTGCCATCTCTGGCAAAAAGTAAGCTTGATCTGGATAAATTGCTTCAAAACCACTTACCCAATAAGGTACTCGTGCAAATTGGGGCGAAGCTCCTTTTCTATTCATAGAAGTACCAAAAGCATACAGTTCGGTATTACTACTTTTATCTAAGGTATAGCCACCATTGAAAGAAAAATTGATCGCACTCATATCTGGTAACCCCACTTGCGCACCTGCTTTTGGATATGTATTTAGATACGTTTCGTAATCCTGTAGACTAAACGTTGCATTATCGAAATAGGCTGCCTCTGCTTCTGGGCTACTAATGTTACCTGCTCGTTGTGATCTTCTTTGATTGGAATAACTGAAGGTATAATTGACAAAACCATTTTCTTTAATATTGGTAGAAAAACCTGAGGAGACTTTATATTGGGTACCGTCTCCTTTGCTGGTGGTACTATATCCCATATTGATGTATGGATCAATATTCTTTTTTAGCACTAAATTTATCACTCCTGCTACAGCATCCGAACCATATTGAGCGGCCGCTCCTTCCCTCAAAATTTCCACACTTTCAATAGCATCAGGAGAGATAGATTTTAAGTCAACACCAACTTCCCCTCTACCTGCAGTTGTGACGCTATAGACTAAGGCGCTACTATTTTTTCGTTTTCCATTGACTAGGACTAATGTTCTACTAGGCAATAAACCACGTAAGTCTGCTGGATTAAAATGAGCAGTAGCATCAGATACAGGTTGCTGGGTAGAATTAAAGGAAGGCACTTTGAACATCAATTGCTGGTCGATAGAATTTTTTCCAGTAGTGTTCAATTCTTTAGTCGAGATATGGTCAACTGGTACAGGTGAATCAAAGCTAGTTCGGGGTTTTCCTCTAGAACCAAATACGGTAACACTCTTTAAATTAATTCCTTCTTTTAATACAATATCTATATTTTGTTGTCGATTAATTTCCTTGATCTCTTCGGAGTATCCTGTATAGGTAACAAGAATTTTTTTTGCTTCAAAGGGAACGCTTAATTCGTAGCTACCATCTATTTCTGTTGAAGTGCCAATAGTCGTTCCATCTACTTTGACTGTTGCACCGATCAGGCTAGTTCCTTCGGTGTCCGTAACCTTTCCTTTTATGGTAATCTTTTTTTGTAAGTTTTCGGCGGCATCAAAAATGGTCGTATGATTTCTATTAGAAATGCTTATATCATTGGATTCCCCTAAACGCTCAATCTGCTGTATTTTTCGCTTAATCTTCTTGAGCTTCCTTTTTCCTGTTTTGTTATTTTTATGGACGACAAAGAAATTAGCACCAAGATATTTATATTTTAGGTTGGTATTGGCTAAAGCCCTGTTGATAGCTTCTTCTAAGGCTTCTTCCCCTTTAAAAGAAAATTCAACAGAGATATGTTTTAAATCTTTTGCACTATAGGAAAATACTACTTTGTATTTTTCGCCGATTTTTTCTAGTACTTCACTTAAAGGTTGGACCGTATACACATATATAGCAGCTAGGGCTTGGGTAGTTACCAAAGCTAGGAGTAGCGTACCTACTGCTATGTGTTTTAGCTTCATGTTTTTGTTTACTGGCCTTTTTTGTTTACTAACTACATTGCTGGACATTGTTTAGAACAGAGAGCAGAGAAGAGAGAGTAGAGACGTATTTCGTTCAAAGAGACAATGAAGTTTCGTCAATTTTTAAACGAAATCTATCTCTATTCTCTGTTCTCGGTTCTCTGCTCTTTAGAATGTCCAATAGTATAAGTAGAGCCTTGTTTTTCAATTTTTACATCATATACTTCTCTAATATTCTCCAAAGCAATCGCTAAATTGTCATTTGGAATACCTCCTGAAAAAAGTATATCTGTTTTTTGACTATTTTGAATATTAAATAGAATACCATAAATAGCTGTGATTTCTTGTAAAACAGTTGGTAGTGGAGCTGCATCAAAACGAATTACTCCATTTCTCCAAGATATATTTTTATGAGTTTGATCTGTTTTGTTCTCCAAAATTTTCTTAGATTTTTTAGAATAGCTAATCAAGTCACCAGGCACCATTTCTATGGTATTACCTTTTAACTCTGCTACTTCTAAAACCACTTTTCCTTCCTCCAAAAACACTTTTGTTTTTTCGTATCTACTATTGACATTAAAAGAAGTTCCTAAAACCTTTACGGTTAGGTCATTGGTTAAGACCTGAAAGTTTTGTCCGTCAGTTTTTTTAAGTACATCAAAATAGGCTTCTCCATCGAGCCACACTTTTCTTGGTTGATTAAATTTGTAGCTAATGGAAGAGTTAGCATTTAGCGCAACTTGTGAGCCATCTGGTAACTCTATTTTTTCAAATTCTCCAAAGCTGGTTCTGTGTTCAATAACAGAAGGTTTTAAAAATAAAGAAACAGCAACTGTACAGGCAATCAGTAAGCTTATAACTGCAGCAATGGAAAACAAACGTTGAGTGAAAAGGCTGCCTTGATTTTGTTTAGGTTGTTGAAAAGCAGCCTCTTTCTTTGTGATAGAAACATGTAAGGAATCAAGTTCTTGTTGTATTTTCGTTTCTGATAGTTCGATTTGATTAAATGATATGCCTATTAATATACTCGCAGCCTCTTCCATGACTTCCCACTTTTCGGGATGCTTTGCTGTCCATTCTTTCCAAATCAATTCATCCTTTTTTGACTTTTCAAGAATCCAT
>CAKZUM010000171.1 GCA_937921525.1 uncultured Saprospiraceae bacterium | reverse complement strand
AGCGATCTGACTTCTGACAGCGCAGCGATCTGACTTCTAAAAAAACAATATGTTAGATAAAGATTCTTTACTCATCGGTTTACTCATTGGCCTAGCAATACCTTTTGTAGGCTATGCGACTATTCAAATGATCTTTGAACAAATAGCAGGTATGGAATTTTTAAATCCTGAAACTCGAACAGTTTATTTTAGAGAACGTACCATTGCGATCTTGGCCGTTTGTTTAAATTTAATCCCTTTTAAATTGTTTAAGAAACGACGGTATGAAAAAGCAATGCAAGGTATATTGATTGCTACCTTTATCTATGTGTTTATATGGATATATTACTTCGCTAATCTGATGCTGTAGCACGGAATTTATTCCGTATTAAAATTAATCGAGCGCAGCGCAGATTAATTTTATTTTATCTACGCTTCGCTTGATAGTTTTACGGAATAAATTCCGTGTTACAGAACTGATTGAGCGCAGATTAATTTTATCTTCTTTTATCTACGCTTTGCTTGATAGTCGTACGGAATAAATTCCGTGCTACGAAACTTTACCTAATGAAGTACTACTTAATAGTAGGAGAAGCCTCTGGAGACCTCCACGCATCTAATTTGATGAAAGCCATATTGAAGGAAGATACTCAAGCAGACTTTCGGTTTTGGGGGGGAGATAGGATGGCCGCCGTTGCAGGGCAACTCGTAAAGCATTATCGAGATTTAGCTTTTATGGGGATTGTCGAGGTGCTTAAAAACGTGCGGACGATCAAGCAGAATTTTCGATCTTGTAAAGAAGATATTTTAAACTACCAGCCTGATGTATTAATTCTTATCGACTATTCTGGTTTTAACCTACGAATGGCAAAATGGGCCAAGCAGCAAGGCTTAAAGGTGTTCTATTATATAGCACCGCAGGTATGGGCCTCTAGATCAGACCGAGCAAAAGAAATCAAGCTATATGTGGATCAGCTATTTGCGATCTTACCTTTTGAACAGGAGTTTTATAAAAAATATGGGATGACTATTAATTTTGTAGGCCATCCTTTGTTAGATGTGGTGGAGAATTATCAGTTTGATGCCTCTTTTTTAAGACATCATAACATCACCCAACCGATTATTGCCTTACTGCCGGGCAGTCGGAAACAAGAAATTAATAAAGTATTAGAAGTCTTATTACCCGTAATTGAATTTTTTCAAGACTATCAATTTGTCATTGCTCTTGCGCCTGCTATTCCCTTGTCTTTTTATGAGAACATTATAGCTAGAAGAACATCTAATTTTCCTATAAAATTGATAAGGGATCGTACCTATGATATTCTCAAAAATGCAGAAGCAGCTATTGTAACTTCTGGAACGGCTACTTTAGAGGCAGCTTTATTGGACACACCTCAAGTGGTTTGTTATAAAGGGAATTGGCTTTCCTATCAAATTGCTAAACGATTTATTAAAGTCCCTTATATCTCTTTAGTCAATCTAATAGCTGAGGAAGAATTAGTAAAAGAATTGATCCAACATGATTTGACCACAGCGAATATACGGCAAGAACTCGAATTACTATTGACAGCAAAAAAGGCTAGTGTTATAGAGAAAGGATATAGTGCTATTCGAAGGGCACTAGGAGAGCGAGGGGCTTCTGAAAGAACAGCTCAATTGATGGTTGACTATTTGAGGGTGGGAGATAGGGAGTGATAAAAGATCTGGAAATCATACATCAGATTTCATACATCATAAATCATACATCATAAACCCGCCTGAATGGAACGGGCAGGTCTGCTTATTATGCGAAATTAGATGGATTTATGATGTATGACCTGCCTGCGTGCCTTGGCAGGCAGGTTTAAAATTTATGATGTATGATTTTCTACCACAGTCCCAAATATTGGGATAAAAAACAACTTAATTCTAGAACCAATCTCTGCCTCCCCTCAAGAATCCGAAGGAATCGCTCCCATTCCAATTTTCTCGGCCCTCATTCCAATCACACTATTTGGCGGAATAATCGCCCCCTTCTTTAGAATAATAATACCATCTCTTATACAATGAGTATCCGTTTCTATATCCTCTAAATTCGTACCACCAATGATCGTGGTATTATCTCCTACTCGGCAATTCTTATCAATGATGGCATTTTCAATAACACAATTTTTTCCAATACCCATCAACGGGGTACCTTCCTTTTGGAGATCAGCGATTTGTAATAAAGATTCATAATAATCATTTCCCATTAGAATAGAAGATCGAATGGTGGTGCCATCTTCTATTCTAGAACGAATACCAATCACAGATCGTTCAATAGTAGTAGAATGTATAATTGCGCCATCCGCTACGATCACTTGGTCTAGTGATGTTTTAAAAGTTTTTGCAGGCGGTAAGACTCTAGGTCTTGTATATAAACGATCAACATTATCGAATAGATTGAACTTTGGAATTTCAGCAGTCAAATCTAGGCAGGCCTCCATGAAAGAAGCTATTGTTCCTATATCTGTCCAGTAGCCATCAAATTGATAAGATGCTACTTTGTAGTCATTGTAAATGGCAGTCGGAATAATCTCTTTCCCAAAATCAGTAGCATCTGATTGTTCTTCAAATAATTTGACAAGGACCTCTTTTTTGAAAATATAGATACCCATAGAAGCAAGGTATTCTTTACCACTTGCTTGTTGTTCTTTGGATACAGCAGATTTCCACTTCGTTACCTCATTGGCATTTGGCTTTTCTACAAAGCGATCAATCATACCGTCCTCCTTTACTTTCATAATACCAAAACCAGTAGCATCCTTTGCATCAACGGGTGTAGTAGCAATTGTTACATCTGCCCCTTTAGCAACATGATCTGCTAATAGTTTTTGATAATCCATTTGGTAGAGCTGATCTCCAGATAAAATTAATATGTTTTCATACTGATGATTTTTCAAATGCTTCATAGATTGGCGCACGGCATCTGCTGTACCTTGAAACCAACTACTATTACCCGGCGTTTGCTCTGCTGCTAAAATATCTATGAAACCATTGCTGAAGTTATCAAAAGTGAAGGTATTCTTGATATGTTGATTTAATGAAGCGGAATTGTACTGCGTGAGGATGAAGATTTGTCGAACATCCGAATTCAGACAATTAGAAATAGGAATATCTATTAATCTATATTTGCCACCGATAGAAACGGCTGGTTTTGATCTTTTTTCGGTAAGTGGAAATAATCTAGATCCAGCACCACCTCCTAGTATTAATGCAATCATAATATGGTATATTTAGTACAACAGAATAAGATCGAGTAGAGAACGCTTTGAAGTTTCAATAGCAGAATGTACACTTTAGTAGCCACTATTCTAAAAAGTCTGAGACTACAAAAAGTTCATTAGCAGTATTATAATTTATTTTTTATATATGTATACTGCGTAGATATTACCGGAACTTCAATGATTGTGTAGGGGATTGAATCCTATCTCTATTGTAATGTGAAATTAAATAAATGAATGAATAAGGATGAGTTTGTGATTAGCTATTATCGAGAAGGGTAAGTTTCTGGAGGGATATAAATCTTCTATTCCAAAAACTACACCTAGTTCTCTTTTTTTTATTTTAAAACTCAAATGATTGTGACAGGTTAGTAACGACGAAATAATAAGTTGGTCATCTGGACGAGCAGATTTTGTTCTCAGTTTTTCTTAAAAAATCCTTGCATAGCCTAGCTACGGAAGTATTTTTTAAGAGAAAATGAGAGCAAAAGATTCCGTCCTAGATGTTCAAGTTATTGTTTTGTCGTTACTTAATCAATTACTTTTTCTTTTAAGACAGTAGCTAGTAGCAAACTAAAAAGAATAACCAGCACACAACCTATTAAATTTAACCATAGATAGGCTAAATTTATTGTTCCAATATACGTAAGATAATAAATATATAAAACACATATTTCTCCTAGAATAGTACCCCAAAAGATAGCATTACTTCCGACTCTTGTTAAGAACTGATTAATAAGTAGATACCCAACGATACTGCCCGCTATGCCTCCTGTAATGGCTGCCATTAAGTCTAATTCTCCTTTAAATAAACCGACTAGAATTGCCCCTGAAATGGCACCTGTTAAACTACCTACGACTAATGCATTCCTGTCTTTTTGTTTAAAAAAGAAGGCCACTAAAAATACACCAAGGATGGCCCCATAGAATAAAGAACCGATAATATTAACTGCTTGAATCAGATTATCGAATAAATCCGCTACTAAGGCAAAACTCAACGCCACTAAACCCCACATAATGGTAATGATTTTAGAGGCTTTTAAGTAATGAGCATCTGTAGCTTCCGTGACAATTGATCGTTTGTATAAATCTATGGCAGTTGTTGTCGCTAGAGCATTTAACTCAGATGCAGTCGAAGACATGGCAGCGGAAAAAATAACAGCTATTAATAAACCGATTAAACCGACAGGTAAATGATTCATTACAAAGGTAATAAAAACATAGTCTGTATCTTTCGTTTTAGCCAGCGGGGCTTCTTTGATAATTAATTCTTTTACACTTGTTCGGATGGTAGTTTCTTGATTTTGTAAGCGTTGGATATTTTCCTGAGCTGTACTGATGGCCGATTCATTTTCTGTATCTATGGCCACCATTAACTTGTTTATTTCTACTTGTTTTAGATCATATACTTGATCGTATTCTTTTTGTAAATTTTTAAAAGGAATTTCTGATGGCGTATCCATTAATTCCCCAATATTTGCTTGATTGAAATGGATGGGAGGTTTTGTAAATAGAAAAAATACAAAAACCAATATACCTACGAATAATACCAAAAACTGCATGGGTACTTTAATAATACCATTGAACAACAAACCCATTCTACTCTCTGCTAAAGACTTACCTGACAAATAACGTTGCACCTGTGATTGATCTGTTCCGAAATAAGAAAGGAATAAAAATACACCGCCCAACATTCCAGACCAGATATTATAACGTTCTGTCAAATCAAATTTAAAATCAACCACTTCCAGTTTTCCCATTTTGCCTGCTACTCCTAAGGCATCACCAATAGAAACATTCTCAGGGAATTGAAATACCGTTATAATTGCTGCCAGTATCATCCCTGATAAGATAATAATCATTTGTTGTTTTTGGGTGACACTTACTGCTTTAGTACCGCCAAAAACAGTATAAAAAATAACAACAAAACCCATTAATAAAATAGTCCAGACCAAATTCCAACCTAGTATTGTAGATAAAATAATAGCAGGGGCATAGATCGTAATCCCTGCCGCCAAGCCTCTTTGTACCAGAAATAAAATGGCGGCTAGTTGTCGAGTCTTTACATCAAACCGAGTTTCTAAATACTCATAAGCGGTATATACTTCCAGTTTATAATAAATGGGCAAAAAGAAAATTGCCAATATGACCATCGCTAAGGGCAAGCCAAAATAAAATTGAGCAAAACCCATCCCATGCTCATAGGCCTGTCCAGGTGTAGATAAGAAGGTAATGGCACTAGCTTGAGTAGCCATAATAGACAAGCCAATCGTCCACCAAGGCAAATCTCTATCCCCCAGTAAATAACTCTGAACATTATCTACATTTCGTGTTTTCCAAACGCCATACGCCACGATTCCAAATAAAGTGCCGAGCATGATGATCCAATCAATAGTAGCCATGTGGTATATTTTAGAACAGAGAGCAGAGAAGCGAGAATAGAGATAGAAATCTGCTAAAGAGCAAGAAAATACTACTAATATTTTGGTTGCATTTTAGTCTCTGCTCTCTAATCTCGCCTCTCTGTTCTTCAAGAATATGCTTGTGAAAAAAAATAAAAACAGGTAATAATAATGGTATGTATAATTAAGACGAGCCAGTAAAGCTGATTCCAAGAGTTTAGAATCGGTGGTGTATCGTCTGTGGAAGCAGGTTTTTCTTTGGACATGGTTGTTAGTTAGTCTGATACAAATTAAAATTTTCCAAAACTAACTTTTTTTCGGCGAATAGGAGGGAGATATGCGCTCTTATTTAAATTCAACACCAGAATAAATATCTTCTAAGCGAATCGTATGGCTATCTATTGTAAATGTATCTGATAGCTTGTTGAAGGTAGTCTCTGTCCATTGGTTAACACCAGTACGTTCCATTAATAATAAAGATGGACTAGTTGTTTCTAGATAAATAATGGTTTGTAGGGTAGGGATGCGCTTGTAGCAAGGCA
>CAKZUM010000170.1 GCA_937921525.1 uncultured Saprospiraceae bacterium | reverse complement strand
TATTTTTTATGAAAAAAATATACCTATTTACAATTTTGCTAGGCTTAGCCTTTCAACTGGATGCGCAACAGTACGTCCAGTACACGCAATTTATGTTCAATAAAATAGCCTTGAATCCAGCCTATGCAGGAAGTAAAGGCGCACCCACTTTTTCGGCCTTATACCGAACACAATGGGTGGAGTTGGATGGCGCACCCGTGAGTCAAAGCTTTAGTTTCCATACGCCTATTTTAGGAGATAAAATAGGAATAGGCTTATCCGTTCATCACGATGAAATTGGACCGACCAATTCTTGGTTTTATAACCTACAATATGCATATCGAATCCCATTAGGAAATGGACATTTGTCTTTAGGTCTACAAGCTTTAATGAGAAGCTATAGAGTCAATTGGCTAGGGGTATCTGCTATCAATTCGGCAGATCCTTTATATGGAAATGCAGGGGATGTGAAGTTTTTACCCAATATTGGTTTAGGCGCATATTACCACACAGAACAATTTTATGTTGGCGCATCCGCACCCAGATTACTAAGAGGAGACTTAACTTTTGCAGGATCAACAGCAGCCAACACAGCCTATTCTATAGAAGAGCGACATGGATTATTTATGATTGGTGGTATTATTCCCTTGACGGATAATATAAAATTTAAGCCAGATGGTTTAGTAAAATATACACCCAATGCACCCATAGATATTGATCTTCATGCGGGCTTAGTATTTCTAGATTTGTTCAATTTAGGCGTGACCTATAGACTAGGAGGCATCACAGGACAGACGACAACTACGACTACTCCTGCAAGTCCAACAGCGTTACCTGTGCCTGTAACACGAACAAGAAACAGTGCTGGCGACTCCATGGATTTTATTTTACAAATTCTATTTTCAAAGGACTTAAAACTAGGTTTGGCCTACGACTATACCTTATCACAAGTCAAAGATTTTCATAACGGCAGTTACGAAATTATGATAGAATATAGCATCGGGAAAAAAATATCAGGAAATACCAATCCTCGATTTTTTTAGAAGATAATTTATCCTCTGCCATATACCATTTAGAGCAGAGAGTAGAGAAGCGAGAACAGAGATAAATTCCGTTTAGAGATAACGAAATTCTCTTATATGTAAACGAATCAAGTCTCTACTCTCTGCTCTCGCTTCTCTATTCTAAAAAAAATAGCTTATTCAAAATATAAGTATGAAAAATATCTTTCTCACCACCACCATCTTACTCTTAATCGTAAGCCTCTCTTTTGCACAAAAGAAGAAGGCAGATGACCTCTATAAAAAATTAGGGTATAAGGCGTCTATTCCATTATTTGAGGATCGAGACAATCTGTCAACAGAAGACTTGATTCGGATAGCGAATAGTTATCGATTGAATCATGATGTAGTCAGCGCAGAATTATGGTATTCTCAAGTAGTGCAAGAGAGTAGTGAGCCTATCCATTTTTTACACTATGCCCAAGCATTGCATAGTAATAAAAAATATGGGCAAGCAAAGGAATATTATGCGTTATATAATGAGCGGATTGGTGGCGGGGATCAAAGAGGCGTCCATCTAAAAGAAGCGATAGAGCAAATTAAAAATTTTAAACATACAAACTCTACGATTAAAAACGAATCAGCTGTCAATTCTGGTAGATTGGATTTTAGTCCGGCCTTTTATCAAGACGGAATTGTATTCGTTTCTTCCAGAGATCCAAAGAATGGAAAGAAAGAAAAGAACACTCGGAAAAATGGGGTAGATCCTTGGATGAATGATAATTATATGACTTTATTTTATGCAGATAAAAACGAATCAGGCGACTTAAACAGTCCAGAAGTTTTTTCTACGAATATCTCTACTAAGTATCACGAGGGTCCTGTTTGCTTTAGTAAATCAGGGGATAAATTATTTTTTAGTCGAAATCAATATTTCAAAGGAAAGCGAAAAAATGATAAGAAAGGAATCATGAAAATGAATATCTATTCTGCTATTCGAGCAGGAGAAGATTGGAAAAATGTAAAAGAATTAGCCTTCAATACGGAGGAATACGATGAAGTCCATCCCGCCTTATCAGCAGATGGAAGTAAGCTATATTTTGCCTCCAACCGAGAAGGAGGCTTTGGAGGAATGGATGTGTATGTAGCCACATTTGCCGCAGGACAATGGTCAGAACCTGTAAATCTGGGTAGCACCATCAATACCCCCGGTAATGAAATATTTCCTTTTATGCACGACGATGGCACCCTTTATTTTGCTTCAGATGGATGGGGCGGTTTAGGTGGATTAGATATTTTTTCCTCTGTAACAACGGAAGAGAATACTTGGGATCAACCAATCAATATTGGTACACCTTTTAATTCTTCTAAAGACGATTTTAGTTTTATTTTAAATACGACAGGTACAGAAGGATATTTATCTTCTGCAAGAGAAGGAGGGAATGGACAGGATGATATTTATAGTTTTAAAACTTCGGACAAAGATCAATTAGGTCGCCAAGTAAAAGCTACTATATGCGTATATGATGCAGCCACGAATGAACGTATAGAAGGCGTAAACCTAAGCATTAGCCAAGAACAAATCAGTAAAGAAGAAGAGTTAGAAGACTTTACGATGCGCTTAGTAGAAACAGGTACAAAGGACGAGTATTTATTAAAACTGACCAAAGACGGAGGCTTGCCGAATAATAAGGAAACAGTCGATGGATTGACGAATGATAATGGTGATTATAACATGGAGATTATTCCAAATGAACATTATTATATCGTAGCTCAAAAAGATGGTTATGTAGTATCCGAAGAGGCGATACATACGCAACTAGTTAATGGGCAAAATGTATTCGAATATTGTATTCCATTAGAAAAAAGTGCTTGTGTAGTTTTAAAAGGAAAAGCAATCAATCAACAATATGAAAGCTTAATCCCAAATGTAGATGTAACCCTAACCAATCTCTGTGATGGGGAAACACAAATAGTCAAAACAGACAAGAATGGAAATTATTCTTTCCCATGTTTGCCCTGCCATTGCGAATTTGAGTTAAATGGACAAAAAGTGAATTTTAAATCAGCTAACAATACCGCTTCAACCATGAATATGGCCTGCGCTGCAGGTGGCATCCTAAGAGAAAATTTAATGCTCATCCCGGGTAAAGATGAGGAACCTATAGTAGCCAAAGAAGGAGACATAAGTGAAGAAGATTTATCTATAGGTAATGTAATAGAATTGAAAAAAATCTACTATGATTTTGATAAATACTACATCAGAGATGGCGCCCAAGAATCTTTGAAAGAAGTAGTCAGTTTAATGAAAAAATATCCCAGCTTAGTCATTGAGTTATCGGCCCATACAGATGCCAGAGGCGCAACAAACTACAACAGATGGCTGTCCAGATTAAGAGCCAAAGAAGCGGTGCAATATGTAGTGAATCATGGCATACAACCATGGCGATTAAAATCAAGAGGCTATGGCGAAACGCGACTAAGAAATGGCTGTGCCGATGGTGTTACTTGTAACGAAGAAGAACACCAATACAATCGCAGAACAGAAATAAAAATCTTAGAATTCGATAGAAAAGATATTGAAGTGAACTATATAGATAATGATCCCTCAATCATAGATACTGCTCCGGGTTCTGGCTACTAATGCCCCACAGTTCCAACAGAGCGACACCTTGCAGCCCATGACGCAGTCATGGGTAATTCATGGAGTAAAAAAACAATATATAAAAATCCCTGAAAGTCAAAAAAATAGCTATCATCAGGCATCAATCAAGTATGCAACATAGCACATCAGAATTTCGTTAAATAGTAAGGAAAGTCAAGCAAAATACCTTTAAGTTTGCCGACTTTTCCATGGCGAAGCCCTGTTTAAGGAATGATGAATTAATAAATTGCGTTTTTGTGCGCTGTTATTTTTTCTTTCTACAAGGCGAAAAACGTAGGGATAGCCTAGCTATCACGAGGCTTTTCAACGCAGTAGAAAGGAAAAAGAACAAGCAGAAGAATGTA
>CAKZUM010000169.1 GCA_937921525.1 uncultured Saprospiraceae bacterium | reverse complement strand
GGTTCTGTAGGGAAAATCCCTAACTAATAAGTAGCCAATAAAACTTGCAGGAATATTAAAATATACGTAGGTGTAGGTTAAAGACGTGGTATGTAGGACAAGGAAATTGTTTAAAAATGTCTATTCTGTCCCTTATTGCTTTTCAAGATACAGTAATTCTATAAAGAATGCCATTGATTCTTAAATATTAACATTTTTTGAACTACAAAGTAAAGGCAGACCAATAGCTACACTTACAAATAGTGTACATTTGCGGTTGATTTATATAGATGCGGATTGGATAGAAATTACTTTTAAAGATATTAGGAATGGTGAAATAATAAACTTACATCCTTCTGCTTGTTCTTTTTCCTTTCTACTGCGTTGAAAAGCCTCGTGATAGCTAGGCTATCCCTACGTTTTTCGCCTTGTAGAAAGAAAAAATAACGGCGCATAAAAACGCAATTTATTAATTCATCATTCCTTAGACACGGAACAAATCATAAATGACCGGAGAATTACTTACTTATATAGGCATCTTTGCCGTTAGTTTATTTGCTTTATTACAGGCATCGGACTTCTTTGTAGCAGCTGCCGAAAAGATTGGGCTATCCTTTGGTATTCCTCCTTTTATCATTGGGGTTACTGTGGTTGCATTTGGTACTTCCTTACCAGAATTGGCATCTTCTATTGCTGCAGTAGTAGAAGGTTCTTCTGATATTGTTATAGGAAATGTAGTGGGTTCTAATATAGCCAATGTGGCATTAGTGTTGGGCTTAGTTGCTGTAATAGGAAAAGAGATTAAAGTGCATGATACCATTATGCATACAGATATTCCTTTGCTGGTATTGTCTGCATTTTTGCTTTGGTTTGTCGTCTATGACGGGGAAGTAACGATGTTCGAAGCCATCTTTTTATTGATTGCATTGGTGATTTTTTTAATCAATTCTTTAACAGGTAATAAAGACGAGGAGGTAGAACGACCAAAAATTACTTGGCAAACAATAGTCATGCTATTAGTTAGTGCCGTTGTGATTAAGTTTGGTGCAGATTATACGGTATTAGGAATTGTTAAACTTTCGGGTTTAATGGGCATTGGTTCTGCGGTAATAGCCCAAAGTTTGGTGGCATTAGGGACGTCTCTTCCAGAGGTATTTGTAAGTATCGCTGCCATTAAAAAGGGGCAAACAGATATGGCGGTTGGAAATGTATTAGGCTCTAATATTTTTAATACTTATGCCGTTATGTCCATTCCTGCATTTATTGGCCCTTTGGTGATTCCTGCAGCTGTATTGCAATTTAGCTTACCTTTTATGATTGCTCTAACGATTGCGCTTGCCGTGATGTGTATTTCTAAAACGATTTGTAGATGGGAAGGGTATATGCTTATTTTATTTTATGTCTTCTTTTTAGTGAAGCTGTTTGTGTAATAGAAACATGGTAAGATTTTGTTTTTTGCTACATTTTTCTTTGCAACCTAATAGACTAGTTTATAGCTTGATACTAGGTTGAAGTTACAAACTTCAACCATCGACACTCATACTACTGGACATTTTAAAGAGCAGAGAATAGAGAGCAGAGAGTAGAGACAGATTTCGTTTAAAAAATGACGAAATTTCGTTGTTTTCTAATCGAAATACGTCTCTACTCTCTCTTCTCTGCTCTCTGTTCTAAACAATGTCCTGTAGTGTGAAGTGCGCTAGACTTGGGAAGTTTTAAAAACTTACCAAGTCTTGTCTTATCTAGGACACCCTAAAATAAATACTTTTCAAGTACCCCCCTTCTTTAAAGCCTATCGGATGATCCGTATCATGTAAACTACGTCCCATCTCCATATAAGCCCGACCACTAGCATCCATACTATCTATGGCAGCGTTAAAAAACGCCTCCGCACTAACTCGACTAGAACAAGATGCCAATAATAGCACGCCCTCTTTTTCTACCACTTTAATAGCCGCTTTCGCTAACCTCGCATAGCTATGTAAGGCTTTAGTTATTTCACTTTCTTTTTTAGCAAAAGAAGGAGGATCAACGACTACCACATCAAACCGTTTTCCAGCTAATTTCAATTCTTCTAAGCCTTTAAAGGCATCTATCGCCATTGTTTTATGATTCGCTCCTTTATTGTTTAGTGCCACATTTTGGGTAGCCATTTCAAGTGCCTGCGCACTAATATCCAAACTAATCACCTCCTTAGCCCCCCCTGCTAAAGCATGTACACTAAAGCCACCTGCATAGGCAAAAATATCCAAGACGGTTTTACCTTTGGATAGCTCCCCTACCCGCTTTCGATTATGTCGATGGTCTAAAAAGTAGCCTGTCTTATGTCCTTTTATCACATTGGCATTAAACAATAAACCATGCTCTCGAAATTGAACCACTTCTTGATCTAAAGTACCATAAATTACTTGGCCATCTTGTAGTCCATATAGCTCTGATTCTTTTTGCTGAAGGTTTCTACTGAGTCGCAAAACAATAGTCTGACATTGACTAATGTGTAATAATATAGGTAAGATTACTTTGAGATAAGGCAACCAAATAAAGGAGTATAATTTTACCACTAATACCCCCGCATACACATCCGCAATAAAGCCTGGCAAGCCATCATTTTCGCCATGAATCAAACGATAGCTATTCGTATCTGTTTTTAAAAGGGAAGATCGCAGATCATAGGCCGTTTTGATTTTATCTAAAAACCACGCATCATCAATAACGGCTTTATCAATAAATTGTAGCAATTTCACTCGTATAATAGAATGTGGATCATATAAGCCAACTGCTAAATATTGGTTCTTCTTTTGGTCAAAAATAATCGCAAGGTCTCCTGCTTTCCCTTCTTTGTTTTGTTTGACAATTCCTTGCTCAAATAACCAAGGATGCTTTTGTTTGATAATTCTTTCTACGGAAGATTTTACTTTGATCGCTAGGCGATCAGTAGGTATAGTAGGTAATTCGTCAAAGGGGACACTCATGTTCTTTTCATTCATACTTTGCAGTCTTTCGATGTAATTCTATCGGTCTCTGTTCTCTCATCTCTGCTCTCTATTCTATATCTACTCATTCAATATACGTTCTACTTCCAGTGCGCCAGTTACAGGATGAAGACCATATATATCTACATACTTCACATCTGGAAAAATCCCAGACTCATCGGCATAGACATAAATATTTTGCAGGTAGCAATCTATATTATTAATCTTCATCACGGCTTTCCAATTGCCTGCCACTTGTTGCAATTGTAAGTATCGATCATTGTAGGCTTTTAATTTGATTCTATAGCTTGTTTCTATTTTTTTTGAGGTATACCCATAGGCTAGTACCGCTTGTAACCAACTCAAATCTTGTCGAGCACCATTTTCTCCATAGCGCAGCCAATAAGCATCTATTGGATGATTCGACTTAATCATTCCATCTTTTAAGTCAACATCATATACAATAGTATTCGTATTCAAATTTCGCTGAATAAAAAATAGGCTTTGTGGGGATTTAGGTGGGCGTGGATAGTCGTCTGGCCATTCGGTGCGCTCTTCCCAACCTGGTGCTATTTCTATTGGGGGATTTGTAGTTTTAGAGGGGTCGGATATTTTATCAATAGGTAATCCGATTGTAGATAAACTTAGTACTACCATTAAACATTGTGTCATCCAATTCATAGCCTTTTTTCCAATTAATCAGTAATTTTTTTAATGGATACTGTAGCTTAGACCTCTGGTCTGAGTAGTTCTACTCAGACCAGAGGTCTAAGCTACATTTAAATCCCAACCAATGAGAGAAAGGATGATCGGTTCCGGAAATCATAAATCATATTTCATAAATCATACATCTTAAATCCATATAGCTCAAATCATGATGGATTTAAGATGTATGATGTATGATTTAAAATTTATGATTTTCCAAAACAGCCCTAGGCTAAATAATTACCTACTCCTTAGTCTTACCCATAAACACATTCACACCTGTTTGCTGCGGATTACCTGATGCCCGTCTAAATGCCACCACCTGACCACAGTGATAGATAGCATCTGCAATAGGCCCATTAATTAAATTCCAAAAAGGAAATTCAGAAGCTTTTTCGCCTCGTTGAAAGATGACTTTAAAATTTTCTAAATCTTCTGGACTAGCAGCTTTTAATTGCTCACTTGCTTCTTTCAGATTATTTAAAGTCGCTAATCGACGTTCTTCATAAGTATGTGCTGGCATTTCCGTGGGTCGTATATTAGGTAAGCCAAGCGCTGCATTTTTAATAACTAAAGACAATCCATATAAATGTTCTAGTGTCTCCGCTACTGTTTTATTAGTTTCACCAGGTCGATAATCCAGATCAGCAGGACGTAATCCTTTGGTGACCCAATGGTACCTATACCCCAATCCATCTACCATTCTAGCTGCCACATTTTGTGGTTCGTAAGAAGTAGGATAATCAGGAATTTGGTGATAGGGAACTTCAGTAGCACTGGCAGCACTATCTTCTGGTACAGGAATAGGTTTGCTCATAACTGGTGTTGGTACATCCACAATCGCTTGTTGGGCTTTACAACTAGTGAACATTAAAAATACGAATAGAAAGTAGAAGAATCTCATTATATTTTTTTTAGAAGTCAGAAGTCAGATCGCTGCGCTGTCAGGAGTCAGATGTATTACGTTGACAACGAGATTTTAGCATAACCTAGTCAACATCATAAACCCGCCCGCCTGGACGGCAGTCGGGCTGGTCTGACAGCGTAGCGTTCTGACTTCTGACAGCGAAAGCGATCTAACCTCTCAAAAAAATCAGTCTAACAAAATCTCAAAGGATTTGCGTTCATATCCTTTAGGAGGTCGACCGATTTCCGAAGAATTATTTGGACCTGTTGGATCGCAAATATAGTAGTTTTTACCTTTGTGTCGTATCGGTGTACCGATAGATTCTTTCAGACCTACCGCAATCGTTAGATGATCGGAAAAAGCAATCACGAGCATAGGTAAGTCTAGCAATTCTTCAACTAGTCCGTAAAATACAGCGGAACGATCCTCGCAATCAGAATAAGGATAGTGAAATACCTCTTCACGTATCATGGGCTTACTTCTTCCAAAGTATGCTTCATCCGCTTTATATTTAAAAGCAGACCTGGTAAAAGAAGATAATATTTCTAATTGTAGTCTAATTGGTTTATCCTCGATTATTGTTTTTAATTGTCGAACTAAGCTATTTTTTAGATGATTCGAGAAAGGGACTTTGATATATCCAGACTCATCTATAATGGGATAT
>CAKZUM010000168.1 GCA_937921525.1 uncultured Saprospiraceae bacterium | reverse complement strand
GTTTTGAAAGATGGAATAAGAAGGTATATCAATTAATTTTTCTTGGACACAGAGTTCACAAAAGAGACACAGAGCACACAGAGTAATAAAATCTCTGTGCCCTCTGTGTCTTCTCCGTGGTCTCTGTGTCCAAAAAACTACCGAACAAAAGCATTCGCCATTCCACCATCTACATTGATAATATTTCCTGTACTTTTATCTAAAATAGCACACAAAGCAAATACCGCATTTCCTATATCCTCTGGTCTAATAATTTCATTCATTAAATTTCGTTTAGCATAAAAAGCGGGTAATTCTTCTACAGTGATTCCATTTGCTTTTGCTCTTCCTGCGGCCCAATCCCCTTCCCATATTTTGCTACCTATAATTACCCCATCAGGGTTAACGGTATTTACTCGGATTTTTTCAGGGCCTAGTTCGGCAGCTAATAATCTAGTCATGTGCTGTTGGGCTGCTTTGGCAGTTCCATAACCCACATTATTTTTACCAGCGACCAAACCATTTTTACTAGCAATATGAATTATATCTCCTCCCATCCCTTGTTTTCTAAAAATTTCTACCCCCTCTTTGGCCATACTGAATTGCCCTTTGACTAATACATTTTGTAAGATGTCCCAATCTTTTAAAGTAGTCTCTGCCAAGGCTTTGGAAATAGCCAGTCCTGCCGAATGAACGATAATATCAACTCCTCCAAATTCTAAACACGCTGTTTCATAAGCTGCGGCAATTGAACGAGAATTGGTGACATCACAAACAGCATAGGTTGCAGTGTCTCTTTTGTAAGTTGCATTGGCTTCTTTTAGACGGTCTTCATTGATGTCTGTCAAAACTACATTTGCACCTTCCGCTGTTAATTTATCCGCTATCGCTTTTCCAATTCCGCCTCCAGCACCCGTAACAATGGCCACTTTTCTAGAGAGTGGTTTTTCTTTGGGTTGTCGCTGTAATTTAGCTTCTTCTAGTAACCAATATTCAATATCAAAAGCTTCTTGGCGAGAAAGTGCTGTATATTTCGTTATCGCCTCTGCACCACGCATCACGTTAATGGCATTGAGATAAAATTCACTAGCTACTCGTGCGGTTTGTTTGTTTTTAGCAAAGGTAAACATCCCAACTCCTGGATAAAGAATAACTACAGGATTTGGGTCACGAATAGCAGGACTATTATCGTACTTACATTTTTCGTAGTATGCGTTATATTCTTTTCGATATTGCTCAAAATCAGGAACTATTTTGGCTTTAATAATTTCGGTATCTTCTAAGTTCTCTTTAGGAGAAATACCTAGCACCAAAGGTTGAATCTTGGTCCGTAAGAAATGGTCAGGACAAGAAGTTCCCAACGGTGCCAATTTTGTCAAGTCATGGCTATTAATAAACTGCAAGACTCTTTTATCATCTGTAAAGTGTCCAATCATCCCTTGATAAGTCGAGCACAGACCTCTCAAAATTGGAGCTAATTTAGCAGCTTGTTCTTTTCGCTCTTTTGCTGGGAGAGACTTTATTTTTTGTCCACCAAAAACAGGTCGTTTTTTCCCTTCTCTAGCCGCAATGTATTTAGCCGCCATTTCGATAACTTCCAAACTATTAATATAAGATTCGTAAGCCGTGTCTCCCCAAGTGAATAGGCCGTGTCCTCCTAAGACGATGCCTCTAATACCTGGATTATCATTTAAACATTTTTCGAGTTGTAGTCCTAAATCAAAACCAGGTCGTTGCCAAGGTACCCAGCCCATTGTATCGCCCCAAATTTCTTTAGTGACCTTTTTACTATCTTTAGCCGCTGCAACTGAAATGAGCGCATCAGGATGCAAATGGTCAATATGTTTGAAGGGTAGTAATCCATGAAGGGCAGTATCAATCGACGGTGCTCGACTATCTAAATCGAATAAACAATGGTAATAAAGTGGTACAATTTCATCTTCAAATTCAATACCTCGATAGACTTTTTTTAAATCTCTTAAGCGTTTTGTATAGAGTCCTGCAATTCCTTGACGGGTTAAAGTACCAATATCTCCGCCAGAACCTTTTACCCACATGACTTCCACTTCTTTACCTGTCAAGGGGTCTTTTTCGATAGTTTTACAACTGGTATTCCCTCCTCCATAATTAGTTATTCGTAAATCTGCTCCCAATAAATTGGAACGATATAGGAACAATGCAACTTGGTCATCTCCTAATGCTGCGGCAGCCTTTTTATCCCATAAATAATCTACATATTTAAAGGTAGTGCGCTTACTAACTGTTGTTGGCATATCTATTTTTTTGATTAATTTTTTCATAAAATTAACAGTAAATCAAAAGTCGGGCATCCTGTGGTATGGGGCATTTGGTTATTTTGCTAAAAAGAAAATGCAGATCAAATATAGTTTTTGGACTTTTGATCTAACTATTTTAGACTTTCTTTTCACCATTTTTCTCTACTTTATTTTTTCAATTAAGTATATAAATTTTTCCCAAAAAATAATACCTTTAGAAGTATGTAATAGCAGTGATAGAAAAATCTAAATAACTTCTTTTTCTTAACCATTATCATACTACTGGACATTTCAAAGAACAGAGAAGCGAGAGTAGAGAATAGAGACAGATTACGTTTAAAAAAGGACGAAATTTCGTCGTTCTCTGATCGAAATACGTCTCTACTCTCTCTTCTCTGCTCTCTGTTCTAAA
>CAKZUM010000167.1 GCA_937921525.1 uncultured Saprospiraceae bacterium | reverse complement strand
TGAATAGCTCTTTTCCCAGCTGTAGTGATGGGCTGTATGATCCCCCATTCTTCTATATGAATACCAATTGTTTTTCCTTTTATTTGCTCATCTATTGGAATCAAATCTTCTTCCCGTATTTGAAAAGATTGAAAGGTGGCTTTGTCTAGGTTGATGATTTCCTCCTGCAACCATTGTTCCATTTGCTGATCGGAAACAATAGTGGAACTCCCTTCTGCTAGTAGTAACTCTCGTTCTTTTTTCAGGGTATCTAAAGACTTATTAATAATATCATTGAGCTGATACGATTTTTTGAAGTTTTTAAAAATATCCTTGAAATGATAAGCAGCATACGCAACGACCACTAAGCCCAAATAATAAGGAAACTGTAGTATAATGATTAAACCTATTAAAATAAAAAATCCAACCTTAGCAATATCTTTTGTGAAAATCTTATAATAAGCTTCCCCCCATTCATCGAATTTATAAATGGCCCGTTCATGTTGAAAAGGATTTTTAGCAGCGGGATTTTTAAAAAAATAATCTGCTTTTTGTTGCTGCCTTTGATTTAAGATGACTGTTTCTTCTTCGAAGGAGGTATTTTCTGTTGGAGCTTCTTCTAGGAAAGTAATCCCTTCCCGAAGTCTAGGATCTTTTTGTCTAGAATTATAATCAGGTGTTTCTTGTCGGATGAGTAGCGGAAAAGTATTTTTAAATCGAGTCCCTGTTTTTAAATAATAAAACTGCCAAAAGGGTGCACTTTTATTGATAAGTAACCATTCTTTTTTGGAGAAATGTTTTAATACAGTGGCGTTCCCAGCTATCACAATATTTTGATTGTGAAAGTAGTCTATAATGATATTGGGTAATTTAGAAAATAGCTTCGCATCGTGCAATTTATTGAAATCATTGACACTTATTTCGATCTTATTTTCTAGGTAATTGATAGCTGTTTTGTCGCCCATGTGTATTTGCTAATAATTCTAGCGCTGAGAAATGGCGAATTTTGGAAAGACTTATATACGCAAAGGTACTTGCTCTAATAGAATAATAAAATTATTATACAAAAAATAATGTGTAAAATGCTAATTATTTTTTTGATTGATCCCTTATTGGATAATAAAATGAATTAACTATCTTGCCAATTGTAATAGAGCAGAGAGTAGAGAAGCGAGAGTAGAGACAGATTTCGTTTAAAAGTTATAAAGAGTAAGGATGGGTAAAGGTTGGCGATACTTTCAAAGTGTCGCCAACCTTTACCCTCTCTTACCATTCTAATTTTTCTTATTGTTTTTAAACGAAATACATCTCTGCTCTCTATTCTCACTTCTCTGCTCTAAAATTTAAAAATAGCAAAACGTAAAACCTTAGTAATATGAAAATGAATACGAGAATACAGCTCTCGATTATGATGTTCTTACAGTTTTTTATCTGGGGATCATGGGCTGTTACATTAGGGACGTATTTAGGAGAAATTGGCTTTGATGGCTCAGAGATTGGCGATATGTACAGTACCTCTGCCTTGGGAGCGATTATTGCGCCTTTATTTGTGGGTATTGTAGCAGATCGGTTTTTTCCTGCACAATATGTATTAGCATTTTTACATTTAGTGGGTGCAGGCTTGTTGTATTGGGTATCTACAGTTACAGACCCTAGTCCTTTTTACTGGATTCTGTTATTGTACTCGCTTACCTATATGCCTACATTAGCAATTGTTAATGCTGTTGCCTTTAATCAAATGGAAGATCCTGGGAAGGAATTTCCTGGTATTAGAGTATTGGGTACATTAGGGTGGATTGCCGCTGGCTTATTGATAGGTTTTATGGCGATTGAGAATACCAGTACCCCTTTAGTCATCGGTGCGGGTGCGTCTCTATTATCTGGTATTTTTGGTTTTTTCTTACCCAATACACCTCCTAAAGCGAAAGGAGAAAAAGTGAATATTGGAAACTTATTAGGACTGGATGCACTAGGTTTGATGAAAGATCGAAACTTTGCGGTCTTAGTAATCAGTTCTTTATTGATCTCCATTCCTTTATCTTTTTATTACGCATGGGCGAATCCATACTTTAACGAGGCAGGGATGGTCAATGCAGCAGGTAAAATGACTTTGGGGCAAATGTCGGAGGTTGGTTTTATGTTATTAATGCCGTTTTTCTTTTCTCGACTAGGGGTAAAGAAAATGATTTTGATAGGAATGGTTGCTTGGATTGCTCGGTATCTTTTATTTGCTTATGGCAATAATGACTCCTTGGTTTGGATGTTTTATGGAGGTATTTTATTACATGGTATTTGCTATGATTTCTTCTTCGTTACTGGGCAAATTTATGTGGATAAAGAAGCACCAGAAGGCTTGCGAGCTAGTGCGCAAGGTTTGATTGCTTTAGTGACCTATGGTATCGGAATGTTTATTGGAAACATTGTAGCAGGGAAAGTTGTAGAGCGTTATGAAATTAGAGACAATGCTGAAATTGTAGGGCATCATTGGTATGAAATATGGATGATTCCTGCTGGACTAGCAGTACTTTGTTTTCTAGTCTTTTTGATATTCTTTAGGGATAAGGAGTTGAGTAAGTGATGACTCTTTCTATTGGCTGTCGCCAATAGGTAGATAAATTGAACGCGGAGACGCAGAGGTGTAGAGTCAAATGTAGCTAAGCTTCTGCGTCTCTGCGTTCAATTTTTTAATTGGCGACAGCCAATCTTGAATGTAACAGAAAAATGCTACTAAAAAAAATAGATAAATACATTATAGGAAAATATTTAAAAACCTTCTTTTTTACGGTGCTACTCTTCACAATGATTTCTTTT
>CAKZUM010000166.1 GCA_937921525.1 uncultured Saprospiraceae bacterium | reverse complement strand
AATAAAAATACTCGATAAATATGCAATTACAAACTAAGAAACAAGTTCCTATTATCAAAACTTTAAATGTAGCAGACGTACCCAAGGGAACAATTAGTCGGTACTGGCTAGATCTAGTAACAGATGGAATGGGGCAACCTGTACAAATACCGATCATTGTTGCCAGAGGACGTCAAGAAGGACAAGTACTTGGTTTAACCGCCGCAGTACATGGGAATGAATTGAATGGAATTCCTGTTATACAGCGTATTTTTAAAGAGATTGATATTAATGAATTAAAGGGGACTATTGTTGGAATTCCTGTAGTGAACGTTCCTTCTTTTCATCGGAAAAGACGGAGATTTATTGATGGTACAGACCTAAACCATATTATGCCAGGCAAGGCAAATGGAACGGTAAGTCAAGTGTATGCCTTTAGAATAGTCAATCGAATAATCAACCAGTTTGACTATTTAATAGATTTACACACGGCTAGTTTTGGTAGAATTAATTCCTATTATATTCGGGCGGATATGGAAGATCCTGTTGTCAAAAAAATGGCGGAGTTACAGAACGCTCAAATTATTGTGCATAATCCACCAAGTGATGGAACGCTTCGGGGTACAGCAGATGAGTTAGGCATCCCTGCAATTACGCTAGAAGTAGGGAATCCGAATACTTTTCAAAAAGGACTGATTAGAGATGGGTTGACGGGCATTCATAATGTTTTGGGGTATTTGGGAATGATCCATTGTGAAATTGACGAAGGAGATAATGAAACGGTTTTGTGTAAAAAATCTTATTGGATTTATACAGATACTGGAGGAATTCTAAGTGTTTATCCTAAAGTAACTGAATTCGTAAAGAAAGGACAAGTCATTGCCAGTATGAGAAATATTTTTGGAGATTTAAAACAAGAGTATGTCGCTCCAGAAGATGGGATTGTGATCGGCAAAAGTGTTAGTCCAGTCAATCAAACTGGGGGACGGATATTACATTTAGGGATACTAGGAATTAGTGACTTGTAAATAATCACACTACTGGACATTGTTTAGAACAGAGAGCAGACCAGCCCAACTGCCGTCAGGCGGGCGGGGAAGAGAGAGTAGAGACGTATTTCGATCAGAGAACGACGAAATTTCGTCCTTTTTTAAACGTAATCTGTCTCTATTCTCTATTCTCGCTTCTCTGTTCTTTGAAATGTCCAGTAGTATGAATATTGCTATATTGATACGCACAAAACGATGACAGTCAACAATATGACAATAAAGCAAATCAACAATTAATATTTGATTAATTTTATCCTCCCACTTACTTATTTGCGCACTCTTTTTTTAAAAATGTTTTTTCTGTAGGATTTAATTCGAAATGGTAATTGCTAGTATCTGTGTATTCTTTTGATACCTGATAAAATAAATCTTTACTTAAATCTGCCTTTTTAAAATCTTTTTCGCGTGCTTGTATTAGTTCATTTATAATGATTAACACCGTGTTATAATTTTGTTTTATAATACTTTCGTTGTTATTTTTATATTGGTATTTCATAGATAAATCAGCACTAATTTCACTCAGCATCCACTTATTTTTAAAAGGTCTATACTTAATCGTACCTGTACTAAAAGTAGGAATTCGTGTTATTTTTAATTCTTTTGATTCATGTACTTCCATGGCTTGATCAATTCCATCTCCTCTATCTGCCAATAAATTCATTTGAATTAATGCTTTACTTGATTCTTCTATTACTAGTTCGATAATAGTTTTCTTATTAATTGTGAGTTGTATCTCAAGCTTTATCACATAAACATTATAAGTACTATAAGTACTTTTATAAACTGTTTTCTTCGTAAACTTATCTAAATTATTTTTATAGTCAATTAGAATTTTTTCTAAATTTAAAAGGCCGATTAATTGAGATACATTAACCATACTCTTAATGTCCACTGATGAATCACTAGTCTTTTTAAATTGGTTTTCTTTGGATAAATAAATTTCGCTCTTATCTCTTTTCTTTTTTACTAATATTTCGGATACTAATAAACGCTCAATAATATCATCAAAAGAGCTTACTTGCTTTACTATACCTTTGTAATTTAAAGGATGGTAATTATGATTTAATGATGTGATAACATCTTCCAAGATATTCTCAATATCTAAGGGCTTTACTAATAGTTCATTCAGCTCATAGGGTTTTGACTTTAAAAAAAAAGTATCTTGAGTCTCTAAATCTTCTATATTTAATACCATATCTTCATAATTTAGATGAGATATGTGTATCCTTTCCTCAATATTAGTAAGAGGCATTAACAATTGAAATTGGCCTATCGAATTACTTGTAGTACCCAAAGGTTTAGTTTTTAAATAAATATGTGCTCCTTCAATGGGGGCTCTTTTTTCAGAATCTACAATAATACCGATAAGAGGTTCTTGCGCAAAAACTAAAGTATTAATAGTCAGGCATAGGAAGAGTAATCTTTTTTGCATAGTAAAATTAGATTCAGGGAGTAGGAAAAAAATAACCTACCCATTGAAATTAGCGATCTCTGTTCTGACAGCGCAGCGATCTGACAGCGCAGCGGTCTATTTTAAGCCGTCAACCCGCCATCCACAGGCATCGCATGCCCCGTAACAAAACTAGCCTTGTCCGAACATAACCACAGCATGGTATTCGCCATCTCAATAGGATCTGCAAAGCGTTTCATAG
>CAKZUM010000165.1 GCA_937921525.1 uncultured Saprospiraceae bacterium | reverse complement strand
TTATTGCACTCTAAACGTCTTTCGATGGTGTTTAGTTGAACCATGATTTAAGATTGCTGAGCGATGTGCCTTTGTTGGATAGCCCATATTTGTATCCCAATCATACAAAGGAAACTTCTTTGCTAATTTACGCATTAATTCGTCGCGATGTGTTTTTGCTAGTATGGAAGCTGCTGCGATAGAGGCGTATTTGCCATCGCCTTTGATAATGCAGTGATATGAAAAATCTTTATACTCATTGAAACGATTGCCATCAATCAAGAGGGAAGTGGGAGTGGTGGTGAGTTTGGCAATAGCGCGATGCATGGCCAAAAAGGAGGCATTGAGAATATTGATTTGATCTATTTTTTTAGGGGTAATAGAAGCGACTGCCCAAGCAATAGCTTCTTGCTCAATGATAGGTCGTAATAAGTCTCTTTTTTTTTCCGTTAATTTTTTAGAATCATTAAGTAGGGGATGGTGAAAATTGGTAGGTAAAATAACGGCTGCTGCGAATACAGGACCGGCTAAACATCCTCTGCCTGCCTCATCACAGCCTGCTTCGATTTCTTTTTTGTTTAAATAGGGTAATAACATGAATTGAATAGGCTTTGTGGTGTTCGTTTTCTCAAAATAATTTCACCATAAAAATAGTAATTTAAACGATTTTACCGCATGCTTATCAGCGAGTTTTTATTTTAAATATATAGGCAGATTAAGGTAAGTTGTAAATTTCTTTTGAACCACAAAAGAAACAAAAGGCACAAAAGTCTTTTGTTTCCTTTTGTGCCTTTTGTGGTTCATAAAAACAGTAAGTGGTTTAAAGTTTTTACTAGCTATATTTTTAATAAAAAACTACACTACTAGACATTGTTTAGAACAGAGAGCAGAGAAGAGAGAGTAGAGACGTATTTCGTTTAAAAAACAACGAAATTTCGTCATTTTTTAAACGAAATCTGTCTCTACTCTCTGCTCTCTATTCTCTACTCTTTAAAATGTCCAGTAGTGTGAACTTCTATGTAAGAAGATTATTATAAAGATGGATAAGATTTTGATAATTGTAACATTTGTTGTTTTTATTCTGTTAAAACAAAATAATCTATCTTAAAATTAACTATCTTTATTATTAAAGCTATCTAGGGCTATTGATTTAAACATATTATATAGATTTGTTACAAGTCTATTTACAAACGAAAAGTCCATTAAAGTAGAGGAACTACTTGGAGAATAGAAGTATTGATATTTAGTTCTTAAAGCATTACGGCATCACGATAATATATGAATAGCATAAATAAAGGACTCCCTCTTAAAGTTGTTTTTATTGCCAGCTTCCTTTTAGTCTGGGGGAATGCCCTTTGTATGTATGTGACGGACCCACCTTCTGATTCTACAATTGTCCAAAAAGATTGCAATGAATTTGCTTTGCATGGAGTGGACGGCCCCTATCTTTTTAAAGAAAAAAATAAATTAAGAGAAATACGAGTAATAGAAGTTGAAGATGCTTATCATATTGAAGAACGTATTCACGATTATAAATCTAAAGAAAAGCATCTAAAAGAATATACTTGCGAAGTACAAAATGAGGATAGAGACGCATTTACATTTCACCTAAGAAATAAGATCAGATCTCCCAAAACGGCATACAAACAACCTGAAAAATTACTCGCCATAGCTGACATTGAAGGAAACTTCAACGCATTCTACAGCTTGTTAGTGGCAAATGGGGTGATGGATGAGGCCTATAATTGGACCTATGGAGAAGGCCATTTAGTTTTGGTAGGGGACTTCGTTGATAGGGGAACTAATGTTACACAATGTCTTTGGTTGATTTATAGACTAGAACAAGAAGCTGAAAAACACGGCGGAATGGTTCACTTTATTCTGGGCAATCATGAAGTCCTGAATATCAAAGGAATGCCTAACTATGCAGATGAAAAATATCTAGTCTTAGCACATCGTCTATCAGGGCAGGAAGATCAATCTAAAGCTTATAAATATTTAATGTCTGACCAACGAGAGTTGGTCAAGTGGATGAAATCTAAAAACGTAATTGAACGGATAGGTAATATTATATTCGTACATGGTGGTCTGAGTTCATCACTCAAACAGTCACAATTATCTATTAAAGAAATTAATGAATTTTTGCGAAATAGAAAGTCTTCTACTTTCTATACGAATGATAATGATGAAAATCTAACAAAATTTCTATTAGGCCCATTGGGTCCATTATGGTATAGGGGGTATGTAGGGCGGTTTAAAAAGTATTATACAAAAGCAAGCCTGAAAGAAGTTAAAAACATACTTAAATTCTATCAAGCAGATCAAATAGTGATTGGCCATACAGTCGTAAAGGAAATATCCTCTGATTATGAAGGTATGGTATATCGAATTGATATAGGTTTCCCACCTACTAAATTCTCAGGACATGCAGAAGCCTTGTTGATAGAAAAGGATCACTTTTTCAGAGTAAATGACAAGGGAGAAAAGACACCTCTAAATTAAATTTTTTATCCTTTTGTTATTGCTTACTTCCTCTAGAGATATTTGCCTAATATCAAAAAAACTACGCATAATTTTACACTCCTTTCCAATATAATTCCTTTCTTTGTTTGACACATTCAATTTCTTGACCACAAGTGGTGGACCAAAAGGGATAGCAAGGCTACCTTTAAAAGTTAAACTATCT
>CAKZUM010000164.1 GCA_937921525.1 uncultured Saprospiraceae bacterium | reverse complement strand
AAAAGTTGCTAAGTGGTAAGCGGGGCAGTTAACATTTAGTAAGAAATTTTATTTTACTCAACATACCGCCGCCCAAACAATAACTTCTCCTGCCAATATTTTGATGCAGAAATTTCTTCTATCATAACCCCTTTAGAAGTCGTACTATGAATGATTTGCATCCCATCTTCATCGTTAGAGAGGACCATGGCCACATGAGAAATCTTATGCTGTTTCTTAAATCTAAAAAATAACAAATCACCAGGCCTTGCAGCCCCTTGTGTTATCTTAGTGCCCTTGTCAGCTTGGGCACTAGAGCTTCTTGATATTGTTATTCCCGCTTTATTGTATACGTAAGAAGTGAATCCAGAACAATCAAATCCTTTAGGGCTTGTGCCGCCATATTTATATTTACTACCAGCTAGTTTCGTTGCTTCTTTAATAAGGCTGTTTCTGGTAGTGCTAGATGTATCTATTTCACTACTTTTCTCAATATTCATCATAGAGGAACAAGCATATATTAGCAATGCTATTAGAAGAGGAGGTAAGATTTTTTGCATTTGTTTACTTTGAAAGCCTTCTTTGGAATACTAACGTTTAGTTAGCAAGTTTTAGTTTTTTTTTAATAAAACAACTAGATAAACTGCCTGTTTAATCGAAATTTAATATAGTGTAACTGCTCGGCATTGGCTGTCGCCAATGGAAAAAATTGAAGGCAAAGACGGGGGGATGCAGAGTTCTAGCTACATTTTAACTACACTTGACTCTGCATCTCTGCGTCTTTGCGTTCAAAAACTAAAATTGGCGACAGCCAATACAGAGTATTGTTTCTAGAAACCATCACTAATATCCCCTTAAGCCTTCCGTCCCCAATAAATAGCCAAAGAAAAAGCAGCCACCAAATGCCAAATGCCCCACCAAGCAGCAACCAATGCCATCCCCCCTAATCCATCAAAGAAATTAAAAATTAGAATTAAAGCCAAGCCAGAATTTTGAATGCCTGTTTCGATAGAGATTGTTCTGCGATCATGGAGAGACAAGCCCATTAATTTTGCCCATTGATACCCTAATAAGAAGGCTAAAGAATT
This sequence comes from uncultured Saprospiraceae bacterium, assembly GCA_937921525.1. Classification (GTDB taxonomy): domain Bacteria; phylum Bacteroidota; class Bacteroidia; order Chitinophagales; family Saprospiraceae; genus JAFMDF01. The sequence goes on along the minus strand of CAKZUM010000164.1, from coordinate 1,461 downwards.
ATGTAAAAGGATAATGAAAAAAATGTATTGTAGATAGTTGACAATGTTCTTATAATTCCCAGCGATAGCAAAAACGACAATCCCAAAAAAGATAAGCATGGATAATGCTTTCACACCACCTTCTATCTTTTGGGTAAGCTTGGGGTAGAAATGATTTAAGCTCATACCCAAACCTAAAGGCAATGCAATTAATTGTAAAATGGTCTTAATCACATTCATCGGGTCTACTGCGATAGTTTGCTGTAAGTCTACTGCATTGGGAACATAATTAGATAGAATAGAAAAATAAAGCGGCGTAATCGCAATGGCAGCAATGGTAGAAACAGAAGTCATTAAGACAGATAATGCCGTATTGGCTTTCGCTAAATGTACTGCATAATTAGACACATTTCCGCCAGGACAGGCGGCTATTAAAATCATACCCAAGGACATGGATGGGGGTAATTGTAATAATAATACCAATACCATTGTCAATAAGGGCATCAAAATCAATTGGGAAATGAGGCCAATGATAGGTGGTTTGGGCTGGTCGAATAATTGTTTGAAGTCTCTTACTTTAATATCTAATGCTACGCCAAACATTAAAAAACCGAGACAGAAATTGAGTAATACTAATTGGTCTGGACTAAAGTTTATTTTAATGCTATCTATATATTCCACTATGTTTATTTTAAGCAACTTCTAACATAAAAAACTGCGCGGAAGATACGAAAGTCTATTATAAGACTTTAATTATTCTATTAATTTATCGAAGGAAGGGTTTGTAAGGAAAGCTAAAAGAAGATAGGTGAGGCTCAGGAAAGAGCCTCACTTATTAAGGCTAGATTCAATTAAATTATTATCTAGCTAAGTGAAACGAACAAAATAATTTGTGCCATTATGCTTGTTCTTTTCCCTTCTAAAAAAATCAAAAAAGTAAGTCCGTAGCTAGGCTATGCACTGACTTTTTGAATTTCTTAGAAGAAAAAATAACTGTGCCTTCTGGCTCAACTTATTTAATTCCTTTCACTAATCGCCGTTTCTGGTTTGTGCATACTAACTACGAAAAGTACAGCCGCACCATTGAGCCAATAATAGTAGGCATCTAACCCTTTAAAGGATAAAAGAAAAGGAGCGATGAGAAAGGTAATACCTACTAAAAGATCCACAATCAAATGAATTCGATATGGAATAACTCGAATCAATCCTAACTGATGATCGGTTAGTATCGTCAATAAAAGTGCTGCAATTCCTGTTGCTACAGAAAGTTGAAAAGCGAGGGGACTAGAACTCCCAAGTCCTAATAAAAAAGGAAGAACTATTAAAGCAATGGCGACGGGATAATCTAAATAAGCATGTATTTGCTTGGTTATAAATTTCATAATATTGAATTTTAGTAAGGAAGTTGTTTAAAAATGTATTTCTGCATTATTTGCAAGTCATTGATTCCTAGGATCTTCAGCTTTTTTAATTCCCGTAGCT
>CAKZUM010000163.1 GCA_937921525.1 uncultured Saprospiraceae bacterium | reverse complement strand
GCTATTTTTAACTTTGAAAACAGTCATTATATCAACATAACTCCTGTTTTCAAAGCCAAAACTAGCAACAAAATAAGCTACCCTAAACCCGCCTGCCTGAGTCGGGCAGGTTTGTAAATCTATTTCTACACCGTTCCTAATCCGTGAATCCGTGGTAAAATATATCCTAGTTTTACTTCCGCTCCACACTCTTAGGAATAGTTGGTCGAACCTCCACTTTACTAGGCAAAGTCCTAGGATTCATTTTCAATAAATCCACCACCATTTGGCCAATATCTTCTGGTTGGATTTTCCAAGCATCTGTATCAGAAGGAGTATGTCCATTAAAATAAGTAGAAACAGAACCGGGCATAATCGTAGTCACTTTAATGCCATAAGGACGCAAGTCCAACATAATTGCCTGCGTAAAACCAACCAGTCCAAACTTACTGGCATTATATGCAGCTCCTTTTTGAAAGAAGTTTGTACCTGCCAAACTAGCAATGGTCATAATATATCCTTCTGATTTCTTTAAAGCAGGAATAGCGGCCTTCACGGTATGAAATGCTCCTGTTAAGTTAATATCAATCATGGAGTTCCAATCTTCCACATCCAATTCATCAATATCTGCAAATTTTCCTACGCCTGCATTAGCGATACACACATCCAATCGGCCCCATTGTTCTACTACTTGCGCTATAGCTTGCACTTCTGATTCATAACTACGGACATCGGATTGAATAGCCAGAATTTCGCCTTTCCCTATTTCCGCTAACACAGCCACTCCCTCTTCTAGTGCGGCTTGATTTCTTCCAGTAATCGCTACATTCATTCCCATTTCTAAGAGCGCAGCGGCAATCCCTAAACCGATTCCTTTGGAACCGCCTGTTATGTATGCTGTTTTTGTCATTATATTTTTTTTGTAGAGCAGAGAGTAGAGACCACTTTGTCGAGAGAGTAGAGACGCTGCACGCTCAACAAATTGATCTTTGTCCCCTATTCTAAATGATTACAAAGTTTTTTTGAAAACAGCAAAGTAAAGACAAAGTTCGATAAGATGGTAGGATATTCTTTAAACTAACAAAATAGGATTGTATTTTACCACATAGCTACATAGGTCACATAGTACATCATACACTATGTGACCTATGTACCTATGTGGTAAAACCGAGTACTACTAAACGTAAAAAGGCAAATTGCTGTGCAATCTGCCTTTTTTTCGTCTTATATTTTTATTCTAACTACTAATTATTCTTAGTTTTATCAGCGATCTGTTGCTCGATCTCGGCTAATCTTTTTTGTGCCAATTTAAGTTTAGCTTCTACATCAGAGGTCTGTTGTTTCATATCTTCTATTTTCTTCACCTCATCTGTAATTTTTGCAGCGGTATCTTCTTTAACTTTAGTGATTTGTAGGCGAGCCTGTTGCTTAGCCTCATAGATTTCATCGGATATTTCTTGTTTAGCATCTGTCAATTCATTCATCGCTTCCGTACGAGCTGTTTCTGCTTCTTTAAGATAATCCGCTCGTTTAGTAGCAATTTCTTCTCTAATTGTTTTAATTTCTTTTTGGGCTTTCGCTTTAGCAGAGCTAATTTCTAGGGTAGATTCTGCCTCAATTTTAGCTAGTTCTTTTTCAAAGTAAGCCTCTCTCTCTTCCGCTTCTTGTTTAGCTTGAGCGATGGCCGTAGCAGCTTGTTTTTCGATAGTAGCTACCTCATTTGCTTGTTCCTCTTGTATTTTTGAAATAGCTTCTGCTGCTTTTTCTTTAGCAGTTAATACACTTAATGCAGAGGCTTCTTCTGCCTTAGCTGCTTCCGCTTTAGCATTTTGAATTTGCTTGGCTACTTGTTCTTTTACTGTGGCAATTTCATTAGCTGCTTTGTCCTTTGCAGCAGCCACACTATTGGCAATTTCTTGTTTCTCCGCAGCTGATTTTTCTTTAAAAACTTTAACTTTTTCTGCCTCCTCCTTTTGAGCAACAGCTATTGCCTCAGCAGCATTTCTTTTAGCTTCGGATACGGAATTAGCAGACTCCTGTAAAGTCAATGCTTCTTTTTCCTTAGCTGCAGCGATTGCCAAGGCAGTTGACTCCTGTACTTTTGCTAATTCAGAAGCCGCCCGTTCTTTTGATTTCATTACTTCCTCCGTACTCATCGTGAGGGCTTCTTTTTCTTTGGCTTTAGCAGCAGCCACTTTATCCGCAGCTTCTTTTTGAATAGCAACTATTTTTTCTTGTGCTGTCTTTTGAGAATTAGCTATTTCCGTAGCGTAAACAGTCTTTGCCTCACTTGCTTTTTCATTAGCTGACTGTACCTTAGCAGCAGATTCTTCCTGTATTTTTTGGACTTCCTCCATTGCTTTTTTCTTAGCAGTAACTACCTGCTCTGCAGATTGTTTTTTTACTGTGGCTTCCTCTTCTTTAGCTTTTGCGATAGCAGCTTGTAGTTCTTCTTGTACCTTGTTCAATTCCTTTTGGGCTTTATCTCTAGCCACTTTTACATCTTCTGCAATTTTACTTTTTTCACTAGCGGCTCTTTCTCTTGCGGCTGCTACCTTAATCGCTTCTTCTTCGGCTATTTTTTCTATTATTTTTTCCGCATTAGTCTGGGCAGTAGAAACCTCTTGCGCTATAGAAGATTTTTCTTTATTCGCTTGAACTTTGGTAGCTGCAATTTCACTAGCAGAGGATTGTTTGGTAGCTGTAATTTCTGAAGAAGCTTTAGATTTTTCCTCTTCCACCTGCTTTCTAACATTATTGATTTCTTCTGATGCTTTTTGTTTAGATGTAGCTACTTCTACCGCAGCGGTTTCTTTAATTTGCGCTACATTCTCTTTAATCTCCGCTATCTCAGAAATACTTAATTCTTTTGCCAAAGCTTTTTCTTCGGCTGCTGATCGCTTTGCCTCTGCCACTTCTAAGGCATATTTTTCTTTTTCCAAAACAGCATTCTCTCTTATTTGAGCTACTTTTTCTGCTGTCTCTTCCTGTACTTGCAGAATCTGTTCTGCTGCCGTTTTCTTAGTGCTGACTACCTCTTCCGAGGTTCTATTTTTTTCTAGTTTAGCTTTTTCTCTAGCGTCTGCTACTACTTTTGACGTCTCTTCTCTAATCCTATTTAATTCCTGTTTAGAACTTTCTCTAGCAGAGGCTATCTCATCCATGTATTCTACTTTCGTAGATTCTAATTTACCTTGCAAGGCTTTTAATTCCTCAGCTGCTCTAGCTCTGGCGTCGGCGATTTCTTTGGCAGACTCTAGCTGAACCTTTTTTATTTCTGCTTCGGACTTTTGTTTAGATTCTAGTACATTCAAGTTAATCTTCTCCATCTCTGTCGTAGCTCTCTTTCTTGCCTCCCCAACATCTGCAGCAATTTCTTGGCTCGTCTTTTGAATTTCTTCCTCCTTTCGCTTGCGGGAAGCCAAGACTTCTTGCGCAAATTCTGCTTTCTTCGACTCTGCCTGTTCTCTAGCTAAAGACACTTCCTCTTGTAGATTCCTTTTAATTTCTGCTGCTTTGTCTTGCTCGTCTTGGATCAACTCTTTCAGTCGTTTCTTTTCTTCTGCTAGTTTTGCTTTTAATTCTGCTAACTCTGTATCGTTTAGCGCACTAATATCTGCTACTGGTTGCACTTGTGTTTTAGTAGCGCTGATTGGTTGCCCTGAATTTGGTCTTCTTATCCGAACATTGGTAGCTGTAAGATCTACCTCTTTTACATTATCTTCATCTAAGGCTTTAAGGAAGCAGATAGCTTGTTGGCGCATATCAGATTGTCGTGTACCCGTGATGGTCATTTTACGCATCTGATTACTGATATTATTCTTGATATAAAAAATGGTGATTGCGTTATTTGCTAACCATTTGACTGCATCTAAATCTAGCTGCAAAATATTAGAATGCACAGGAGTCGTTCCTTGCTTTTCTTTATAGCCTATATCTATAAACCGATAACTTTTTCGAGTCTGATTGGCATCTAAAAATATGATCTCATCATCTTTGTTGAACGTCACACCGCCTTTAGAATAGACATTAGCTGTCAATCCTCTTTCATCACTTTGAAAACTGAAGGCATAACTGTAAGAACCTCTAACAATGACCGTGAATTGCTGGGAAGTCAGTATCTGCGTTCCATTAACCGTTTTATTTTGGGCAATAAACTTACTACAATCTTGGGCAGATAAGGAGAATAAAGAGGAGCAAATTATAAGGAATAGAAAAACGAAACGAAATATTTTTATCGTCATAATAAAGAGCATTTTGTGTCCCTGACTATTTTCGAAATTAATTAGATAGGAACAGCTATTACTATTAGTAGTAAACTGTTGATTTTAAATCTATTAATTGAATTGATAACCAGAATATTACTTCTTCTATTAATACTTAAATTGGATGTACTACAATGTACGAATATAATGATAAAATAATGAAGTTTTTATAGAAAAGGGCTTGTGTTTAACAAGGAAGTTGTTTAGAATCAATAGGTTTAATAAGGAATATAGGGGTCTTTATGGCTTATTAATAGACAGTTCAAAGTTAAATATTGATAAAAAATATCTTTATTGGCCTAAGTAACGACGAAATAATAACTATACACTCTTGGCTGCTTCTTGCCAGCCCGTCCGCTTTGCGGTTCATTTGCTTGAATGTCTTAGGACATTCACCCTGCGGGATCGCTCATTCATCTTATTTTCCTCTTGAAATCGGT
>CAKZUM010000162.1 GCA_937921525.1 uncultured Saprospiraceae bacterium | reverse complement strand
ACAGGTACAGAACCAATGATGTACCTGCTTAAAAAATTCACCGCTTTTAGTAATGGCGCGCCTTTAATGATTGGGCACATCGCCAATTATTTTTTGGATGAATTGATGACTAAATCCGAACGAACTTTTAAAGAATTATTTCCAGAAGTTTTTCGCTTAAACCCTTTGGCATTTACTATGTTCTCCGATAGGGAAATTATGGAAATACACCAAAAGTCTAGTCGGCATTATACGACGCTTAAAAATATGGTGTTGGAACAGTTTGCTAAACAAGATATTGTTGTAGCGGACTGTTATATTGAACCTTCTTTCTATTCAGAGACTTATGGCTTACAAGGACGTTTGGATGTTTTTTATAATAATACCAAAGTAGAAAAGAAGGCAGCTATTATAGAATTAAAAAGTGGGAAGGTCTATAAGCCGAATCGCTATGGGATTAATCATAGTCACTATACGCAGACATTGTTGTATGACTTATTGATTCGGTCTACTTATGGAAAACAGATTGAACCGATCAATTATATTTTATATTCTGGGGCAGACCAACGACCACTTCGTTTTGCGCCGACTCTAAAAGCGCAACAATATGAGGCGATACAACTTAGAAATCGGCTGTTAGCGATAGAGCAGGGATTAATAAATATGCGAGATGGGGATTTGGTGAATCCACCTTTATTGAGACATTTACATCCAGATCGTTTTCCAAATATTTCTGGATTTACCAAAAAAGACTTAACTACTTTTGCTAACACTTTCTATGCGCTAAATCCTGTCGAGCGAAAATATTTCACCCTTTTCACCAGCTTCATCGCTAGAGAACATCAAATTGCAAAAACGGGAATACACGGCAAGCATAAGCGAAATGGACAAGCAGCTATTTGGTTAGATAGCTATCGAGAGAAGGAAGAGAATTTTGATATTATTAGTTATCTAAAAATAAAAAAGACCGCTTTAGAAGAAGCAGACCCTTTTATCTATTTTGCCAAAACGGAAAAAACAAATAACCTCGCCAATTTTAGAAGAGGGGATATAGGCTTTTTATACCCCTATAGAAAAGAAGAAGATACTCCTCTAAAAGATCAAGTCTTTAAATGCACAATTATAAAAATAACGAATGAGGAAGTAGTCATTCGTTTACGCTCCAAACAATTTAATACCGAGTTATTTGAACAAGATATTTTTTGGAATTTGGAGCATGACTTAATGGATAGTGGCTTTACAAAATTATATCAAGGACTATCGGATTTTGCAAAAGTATCTCCTCAGAAAAGAGCAATGCTCTTAGCGCAAAATCCACCTAGAATGCCTCTGAAAGAAGAAGTAGTTGCGCCTTCAGAATTAACAGAAGAACAGCAATCTATCTATAAGAAAATTATCAACGCTAGGGATTATTTTTTACTTTGGGGTCCACCAGGTACAGGGAAGACGAGTATGATGTTAAAACACTTGGTCGCTTACCTATGGAAAAATACGGAGCAGAATATTTTGCTATTAGCTTATACCAATCGAGCGGTAGACGAAATCTGTGAATCCATTGAAAATATTGATGATACCATTCGAGAAGACTATATTAGAATCGGTTCAAAATATTCAACAGGTGTAGATTTTAGAGATCAGCTATTGGATAGTAAGATGGCGAATATCACCACCCGTAAAGACTTGAAAGAATTGTTAGTCAGTCACAGAATATTTGTAAGTACGGTCAACTCTATTGCTGGAAAAAAAGACTTACTCCAAATTAAGAAATTCGATCAGGTAATTATTGATGAAGCTTCTCAATTATTAGAACCTTATTTGTTGGGACTATTACCGCACTTTGAGCGATTTGTTTTAATCGGAGACCATCAACAATTACCAGCAGTAGTACTACAGGATAATGAACTATCTAAAGTAGAAGATGAAGAATTAAATGCAATTGGCTTGACCAATTTAAGAGATTCGTATTTTGAACGCTTGTATAAGCAAGGTATCAAAAACGGCTGGCATTGGTCACATGCCCAGCTTAGTCATCAAGGACGAATGCACGAAGACATTATGTCTTTTCCCAATCAGTTTTTTTATCAAAATAATTTAAAAATTCTACCTGCTAATACGAGTGTTCATAAAGAACAAACAAAAGTATTAGCTTATCAACTGCCACCAGATCCTACTTTTTTAGAAAGTGAGATATGTAGTAAGCGTGTCATCTATATAGACACGGCAGTAGATGCTACAAGTCGAACCCACAAAACGAATCAACATGAGGCATGGAAGATCGTAGAATTGATGCAAAGTATTGAACGAATTTACGCTACCAACCAATTAGCTATTACCAATAAAAGTGTAGGGGTCATAACCCCTTACCGAGCGCAGATTGCCCAAATTCGACAGCAGTTAATGCAGGAAAATCCTGAGATGCTTCGGCACTTAACGATTGATACAGTAGAACGGTATCAAGGTGGCGCGAGGGATATTATCATCTTGTCTCTTTGTACGAATAGCTTGTCTCAGTTGGATGCTTTAGTCTCACTTTCAGAGGAAGGAGTGGATCGACGATTGAATGTGGCATTGACTCGTGCGAGGAAGCATTTAATTATTTTGGGGAATGAAGAGGTACTTAAAATGAATCCTATTTATGGGGAGTTGATTAAGCATTTGGTTTAGATCAGAAGTCAGATCGTTCTAGTTAGCTTACGCTAACGGAACTGTCAAATGTCAGACCCGCCCGACTGCCATCAGGCGGGCGGGTTTATGATGTTGACCAGGGTAGGGTAGCGAACAAATTCATCCGATCACTTTGGAGTGGTCGTATGAAACGTGTAGCTTGATCGGACCACTTTAATTGAAATGGTGTCAACTTAAGTTGATACCATTTCAATTAAAGTGATCCGATCAATTTTAAGACAAATTTTCCAATAAAAATCGCTTCAAATTTTCGCCCATAATCGCCTTAATTTCGTTAGCTGTAAATCCCTGTTTCAACATTTCCTCTACCAATAAAGGATAACCCGTCACATCAAAAGGAGTCGTAACGCTACCATCAAAATCAGAACCCAAAGCAATAGATTCCACTCATATTAAATCTTTAGTGTACTTCATGGCTTTTACGATGCCAGGGATACCTGTATCTCCGAT
>CAKZUM010000161.1 GCA_937921525.1 uncultured Saprospiraceae bacterium | reverse complement strand
ATGGAAGTCATTTTTATCATGACCAACTTATTATTTCGTCCTTACTTACCTCCCAAAGAAAGTATGCTGACGGAATTATTTACACCAAAGATAATAAAGGAATTTGTATTGACTGAAGGTGGGTTGTTTAGCTCTGATTTGAGAAAGGGGCGATACGAATTCTTGGTGGCAGACATTTTAAAAATGGCTGACACCTTCCGTAAACCCAAGTATCAGCCACTTTCTAAGTGTCTGCTACTAAGAGTCCGTCTCTTAACCTGACAACTATAGTTAAAAACTTAAACCATCGCTTGTGTAAGGATGCCAAGATAAAGAGTTGATTTTAGTACACATAAAAAAAGCCATAAACAAATCATGCAATTCATCTATGGCTTTTTACCTATCGTATTTTTGTGCTTACGGAATTTGCTCCGTAACAATATAATTCAATAAAAAATTCGTGTTATTCGGGTGATACAATATATTGAAGAAAATCAATTTATCTATATCATTTTCAGGGCCTTGAAATTTAACTTTACCATCCATATTGGTATCTGAATTAAAATACCCTTCCAAAATACTATTGTAGGAAATATCGCCATTCGGATTAATAGACCATAAGGTTAAGAACAATTCGAAGAATATATGATCTCTATCTGGAAGAGACAATCCACCACCCACTAAAATTAAGTAAGCATCTTGATTTGCATTTCCACCCCATAATACCCTTACATCATTTTCTTCCATAACCCTTTGCGCATTCGAGCCATACGTATCATTTGCTGCATCTGTAAAATCATAACTAGTAGCTGTTTCGCTATCAAAATTAATAGCTGAAGCAGTCATAGCCCCTAAGTGATTTCTGTGTTTTATGGCTACATAATAATCCCCAGCCCCTATATCAAAACTCACAGGAGAGGTTCCATCTACATCAACTATATCTCCATCTTTTTGAATCAATGCAGCTCTTGTAGCGATGACACTCGTAGGAGAAACTGCCGAGCGCAATTCAACAAAAATCCAGTCTACTATTGAATTATTTCCATTATCTCCTAATACGCTACCGTTGATTACTTCACCTCCGCCACTACCAGCGTGTACAAAGGTTGGTATGCTAGTGTAAGGTTCTTTCAATGGAATGTAATTTTCAGATCGAAGTCCATCATTCATTAAATTGCTAGTTACATCATACGGTCCTTGTAGAAACGCCTTTGCAGCTAAAGTAATCATCCCACCATTTGCTAACTGTTGACAAGATAGTGCTTCTGGATTATCTATATTATTAACAATTCCTAAATCAATTACTGCTCCATCGTTTGAATGAGAAGTAAAAGAAGTTTTGGCATTATCAAATTTTAAATCTGGTGAAATAGTAGCATCTACAATATCGAAACATAAAGTGCCGATAACTTCCCAAGAGGAATTAATAACTTCTGGGCAATTTTCCGTACCTAATAATTCTAATGTAATATCGAATGCACCTGAAGCAGAATTAGTATTGTGAGCAGCCCAAATGTTGGTAGCATTTCCACATGCTGTGTTTTCATCGAACTGTTCAGAAGTATAACTTGTAAATACTAAAGCACTAGAATTATAAGTAAGACCTAACATAGCATCCCTTAATTTGAAACCACTTGTTTGTGCTTTAGATTCAATCTTCACACAGAAAAGATTGTCATCGCAATTCAAATCAGCGTTTAATCTTAAATCAATCACTTCTTGATTTGTTAGAACTGCATCTCCAATACAATTACAATCACCATCATGTCGATCATTAATAGTTGTTAGGTCATTATCCGAACAAGGAGTACCTGCCGTTGGACAATCTTCTGTATTAGTTTCCGTTTCATTGTCCGTTACAACAATTAGAGAACCTGCACAATTACAGTTACCATCTTCTTTGTCGTTTTCGGTATTGGCATTCCCATCATCACAGGCCGTACCTGCTGCTGGGCAACTTGGTATAGTACCTGCGCAATTACAGTTACCATCTTCTTTGTCGTTTTCGGTATTGGCATTTCCATCATCACAGGCCGTACCTGCTGCTGGGCAACTTGGAACAGTACCTGCACAATTACAGTTACCATCTTCTTTGTCGTTTTCGGTATTGGCATTCCCATCATCACAAGCTGTACCTGCCGCTGGACAACTTGGTATAGTACCTGCGCAATTACAGTTACCATCTTCTACATCATTTTCCGTACTTGTATTTCCGTCATCACAAGCTGTACCTGCTGTTGGACAAGCCGTTCCTGCACAATTACAGTTACCATCTTCTATATCATTTTCCGTACTTGCATTCCCATCATCACAAGCCATGCCTGCCGTTGGACAAGCCGTGCCTGCACAATTACAATTACCATCTTCTATATCATTTTCCGTACTTGCATTTCCATCATCACAAGCAATGCCTGCCGTTGGACAAGCCGTTCCTGCACATTTACAGTTACCATCTTCTACATCATTTTCTGTACTTGCATTCCCATCATCACAAGTCATGCCTGCTGCTGGACATGGTACAGTACCTGCACAATTACAGTTACCATCTTCTATATCATTTTCCGTACTTGCATTCCCATCATCACAAGCCGTGCCTGCCGTTGGACAAGCCGTTCCTGCGCAATTACAATTACCATCTTCTATATCATTTTCCGTACTTGCATTTCCATCATCACAAGCTGTACCTGCCGTTGGACAAGCAGCAGCACAAGATAAAGATTCATCTAAACTGCTTAAGGTACCTTTTCCAACAGCATTAGAACCATCATTAGGTTCACTACTATTAAAATTAGTGTTTGCCACATCAAACGATAGATTACTTGTCTGACTGGCATCTGTAACTGCAAAACATAGTTTACCTATATCAATCCAGTCTGATTCGATGCTTGGACAAGAAAAGCTATTGCTGGGTATTTCTAATGTAAGGTTAAAACTTCCAGGGATAGAAGTACCATCATAAGTATGTTCATCCCATGCTGGGGCTACATCAGCAATACAAAAATCAACACCATTGAATCTCAATGATTCATAAGTGCTAAATCCTAATGCTGCCTCATTATATTTTACAAAAATCGAAGACGTGCCGATTAAAAAACTACTGGATGCCGATTTTATTTGAAGGGTAGCACAATAGGCATCTGCGTCACAATCCTTACTAGTACTGAATTGCAAATCAAAATCTTGCCCAATGGATTGATATGGGTTAAAGAAAATGAACAATAATAAAAGTAGTGTAGATAACTTTTTCATAAGCGATGTTATATTATTCAGTAACTAGTGTCTATCTGATATCTGAATATATACCAATTAGAATAAAGGAATAATTGAGTAAGGGGGTAGTGAAAAATTTGATACAACTACCTATAAGGAAGATGTAAAAGGGGAGGATGGAACGTAATAAGTCCTTAACAAATATAAGGGGATTACTCACCCTATAAGAACTACTTTTGTCAAAATCGTGACAGCCTAAATATGATTTTTACCTTAGAAATCTGGCTTTCCGTTCCAAGTAAAAGGCTGTCTAAACAGTATACTTAGTAATGATGAAATAATAAATCGGGCAATTTGAACGAGTTTATTTTGTTTCCAGTTTTTCTTAAAAATCCTTGCATAGCAGAGCTACGAAAGTATTTTTTAAGATGAGCAAACATCGTTTGCGAACCGCAAAGCGGATGGGCTGCATGGAGGCAAAAGAGACCGTCCAGATGACGGAGTTATTGTTTTATCGTTACTTAATGCTTTAAGAATTAAGTAGATATAGTATTTCAGGAGGTTATTTTTTTCCTAGACAAGGCGTGAAGAAGGAAGATAGCCTTAGCTACCTGACTGATGAACAACGCAGTATAGGGAAAAAAGAACCCCTGACAATAGTATAGATATTTAGTTCTTAAAGCATTAAATACCTAATCTATGATTTCATCTATAGATAAGCAGGTATTCCTAGAACACTACTAATAAGATAAATATATAGGTATACTTAGCTTACTGGTAGAAAAATAGCATTCTTAATGATCTCTAGAAAATTGTTCTATTTGTGAGATTATATCGAATTGTTTTAAGACTAGTATTAGCATAACTAATTCTAGAGAAGGAAACCTGTATTAATTAATCATAAACAGGAATCATACCGATTTTTAAAAAAAAGAGAGAATTTCTAAGGCAGGTAGTTAGGAGAGAGCTCTGTAAAACAATAACTCTACAATAGACTTGTTCAAAAATAATAAGTTGGTAGAAGGCAAAAAATATTGGAAAGGATAAGGAAGGTATTGAACCCACTTAGAATAGGGTCAATCAATTGCAGAATACATTCTTAAAAAATGGTTTTATTTGAGCGAAAAATAATTCAGGGGCAGGTCCAAGCTAAGTGATCGGATGAATGAATGGCCTGCCCAACTTTGTTTTACACTATATCAATTTAAAAATAACTTTTTTACAAGAAGTCCCTCTATTGTATTTATCTTTAAAAAGTAAATACCTTTTATAAGACCATTCAAATTTACGGAAGTAGGAATAGAAGAAACATGTACAATCTTACCTGTAACATCATATACGGTGGTGTTTAATATCTCAATTCCATCAGATTGTATATTAATAAAATCTACCGCAGGATTAGGATAGATTGTAATATTTTTTGCGAGTCTATCTACAACACTAGTGCTAGTACTAGAGGCCGCATTGATAGATAAATTTGTGATATAAATATCATCACCAGTTCTTCCTCCATTCGCATTTGAGTCATTTACAGATAGATAAAAAGCAACTGATCCAATGGATTCCTCAGGAGCTTTCCAGTTGACCATCCAAGATGTTTGTCCTGTTCCTGCTGTAGTATGAGTCAAATAGGATCTATCAGCTAAAGAACTACCACCTCTAATTTGAGTAGTTGACTCCTCCACTAACTCCCAACTTCCCGCATTATTATTTAAGGAGTCTAGAGCGACTAATTGAAACCCGTTCTTTGATGCGTTCATAGCATTAGTGAGTGCTATAGTCATGGCATATGTTTCACCTGGTGCATACTCCAATGAGGCTTCCTCAAAATTGATTGCAATGGATGCATCTCCTGTGTTTTCCGCTACAGCATGACAACCACTTCTTCCACAGGTTGCTTCCCCTGGAGCACCCGTTGTTTGTGCAGGGCCACCACTAGAATTACTCAGTAAAAAAAGGTAAATAATAAATCCTAAAATAAAAGGAAGATAAGTAAAGGTATTTTTCATGTAGCGTCAATTGAAAATGAGAATAATTAAGAAGACAATCTATAAACTTGCTACGTTAGGTTTGTAGTAAGCCTATTCTTATATTCTTGAAAAATCCAAATTACCAATTTCTTCAATACCTTTTTGGATAGGGCTAAAAAATTGCTCGCTAAGGTAGTGCATAAGACAAAAGGTGGGAAAACAAAAAAAGGCGAATACCCAGAAGCGTATCCACCTTAATTTATTTTTTTACGGTTATTTCTAGTTAACTGATTCTGCTAGATCTTTACCTGGCTTGAACTTTACAACGTTCTTCGCTTTGATTTGCATAGACTCTCCAGTTCTTGGATTTCTACCTGTTCTAGCTGGTTTATGAGTTACTGAGAAAGTTCCAAAGCCAAGAATTGCAGCTTTGTCACCATCTTTAAGTGAATCTCTAACTGAGTCTAATACACAGTTTACAGCGTCAGTAGCTTGCGCTTTCGTAAGGTTAGCGTTTTCAGCTACCTTCGTAATTAAATCACCTTTGTTCATTGAAAAAGATTTTTAATGCTTTAAATTAATTCGTGGCAAATGTATTGGGTTAATCTAATTAAAACAAAAGATTTCTAAAGAAAAACGAAAAATGTACGTTTTTTAACGGTTTGTAAAGGTTTATTTAAAGATGTTATTTTAAATATTAATGTTTTTAATACAAATTGTTTAATTAAACAACAATTCATATTCACCTGACAATCAACAAATAATACTATTTATATTTAATCACTTGAAAGTTATTAACATTATTTACCCCTTCTTTATTGATTTTTTCAAACAATCTAATAATTTCACTAAATCTGCTTCCTCATTGTACACATTCGGGCCAATTCTCATGGCATTTCCCCTGAAAGAGACTAGTATTTTAGCGGTCTCTAAGGCATTTTTGAGTAAATCTGGATTGATTTTATCGTTTAATGTAACCCCAAATAGATGGCTACTCCGATGATTATCTGCCTCTATGAATAGGGCCATATCCCGCATTTCTTCAATAGCTGGATTTGTAATTCGTTTACAATAGTCTTGAATTTGATCAACGCCCCAAGTATTTAACTGCCGAATCGCTGCTAAAAGCAAAGGCGTTAAAATAAAATTACTTTGCTCGCCTACAGAGTATCTGTTAGCCAATGGTCGGTACAAAGGTTGATAATCTACTAGTCCTGTAAAGTCTTCACTATTTAATCTATTCAGCCAGTTTTCTTCGATGGGTATTCCATTGTCAAAATAGGGTCCATAGTAGGCGACTCCTAAAGAGTAAGGGCCCATCAACCATTTGTACCCTCCGCATATAAGCGCATCTGGGTCAATTTCTTTTACAGAAAAAGGTAAAGCACCAACTGATTGCGTACCATCAATTACCAACAAAGCATCATGTTTGTTGGTCTTTTCTCGAATCGCTTTTAAATCAAATAGAGTCCCATCCTTCCAATGCACATGCCCAATCGCTACCATTTTTGTTTGGTCGTTTATAGCTGCAAGGATCGTCTCATTCCATATTTTACCACGATCTATTTGAACGGTAGGCGGAGGTACTATTTTTACACTCGCCTTTGCCTCATCCGCTACCCGTTGCCAGGCATAAATATTACTGGGAAATTGTTCGTCCGCCACTAATATTTCCTCTCCTTCTTTAAGGTGAAGGTTATTAGCCACATTTGCCAAACCATAAGATACGGAAGGAATAATGGCTATTCTATCTGGCGTTTCCGTTTCTATCAAATCGGCAAAAGCTTTTTTCAATTCCGCCACTGGCTCAAAGAAATCATTGATACTATAAGTATATGGTTTCCCTTGCCGTTTCATTATGTCTATCCCTATTGTTTCTAATTGCTTCATTTGGGGAGACATGTAGGAGCAATTTAAATAGGTGATTTCTGGATCGAGATTGAATTTTTCTTTTTGGCAGCGCATGATTTATGAGTTTTGGAGATATAGAATTTTTCTTGCTTGATGTTGACAGTCAGACTTGGGAAGTTTTGAAAACTTACCAAGTCTAACTTGAAAACGCCCCATCTCACCCCACCAAATAAGTTCCATCTTTTTCTAAACGAATCAACCGTTGTTTATACAAAGTACCAATCGCCTTTTTAAAAGTCTTTTTACTCATGGACAAACGACGCTTAATCAATTCTGGATCACTCTTGTCGGTTAAGTTTAAAAAGCCTTTTTCTTTCTTTAAAATCTCAAGAATTTTTTGTGCGTTCGGTTCAATTCGACTAAAGCCTTGTTGCTCTAAACTAACGTCTATTTTGTTATCTGGTCGCACTTGTTTGACATAACCTTTCACACGATCTCCTGTATAAATGGGTTGAAAAATTTCATTATTATAAATCAACCCAGCATGGCGATTATTTATAATTACGTTCCAACCTAGATCTGTTGGGTGTGCAACCAGTAAGTCTACTTCTTCTCCATCCTTTACACTAATTTCTTTACTATCAACAAACTTATGCCACTTGGCTGAAGCCACTAAACGATCTGTAATTTCATCGCAATATAAGTACACCACATGCCACTCCCCTTCTTCCATATTTCGCTTTTGTTGCGAAAAAGGGACTAACAAATTCTTGTCTAAACCCCAATCTAAAAACGCACCAAATTTAGTGACCTGTACTACTTCAAGGTAAGCAAACTCCCCTACCACTATCTTCGGTCGCTCTGTCGTGGCAATCAGACGATCTTCTGAATCCGTATAAACAAATACCTCTATCTCCTCCCCCATCTCAAATCCGTTAGGTACATACTTATTGGGTAACAAGACCTCGTCTTCCTGATCGTCTTCTAAGTACCATCCTTGATCTTTGTATCGGTATGCTTTGAGCGTTGAAAATTTTCCTAATTGAATCATTATTTGTTATTGAATTACTCTGTTAAAAATATACGCTCTTTGACAAATTCCGTGTTCAAAGAAAAATCAAAAGCGACCAACGATGAGAGAGTTTTCTCCCGAACCGCTTGCGGATGGGAGGCGTTTTTATTTTTATCTGATCTTTTTCACGAGATTTGTCAAAGAACCAAAATATATTATTATATATAAACAAAGTGATTTAAGATAGTCTATAGATAAGGATCATATCAAGGTACAGATTATAGGATGGTATTGATAGTGCAAGCGAATGAATCAACACTTTAATAATTAGGCATAAAGCTCCAATCCATTTATAAATCTAAAATCTTTTTTGTTAAGGGTATAAAGTGGGCATTTGTGATGAAGTGCAGTAGCTGCAATAAAAGCGTCTGGAAGAGCTAAAGTATGACTAAGACTAAATTGTGACATTAACTGAATAGTCAATTCAGAAATAGATGCTGTAATAGGAATTAATTTGAGTTGATTTGCATTTTTTAAAATGACACTAAGTTCCCTCTTGTCCTGTGCACCATAAATTAATTCTGCTAGTACAATGGAATTAATAGAAATATTTCTAACACCAATTGTTTGTAATTCTTTAATAATCGTGGTATTATTTTTATAAAATTCAATTAGAATATTGGTATCACAAAGGACTATTTGTTTAGTTTCCATGCTTTTGTACGTAAAGTGTTTGCATCAATTGCTCTATTTTTAAATAAACCTGCAGATTCAAAAAAATCGTTAGCATTAATTGTAGAAGGTGTCTCTTTTTGAGCAGGAACATTCTCAATAACATTAATACGCAATCGCTCTAAAAGTGGCTTTAACAATTCCCAATCTTTAGGATTCTTTATCTCTAAGGTAATTTTCATATTAATAGATTTAGTAGAAATATCATAACTCAAATATACCGTTTTTTGGGATAAAAAATAGGAATTAGACGATTACATAAAATCCCGTTTATTTATATAGAGTAGAGAGCAGAAATAGATGTCGTTTAAGATTTAATATTTGTTATTCCTAAACGAAATACCTCTCTGTTCTCTATTCTCGCCTCTCTGTTCTAAAAAGATTAAAATCTAAAAGTCAAGCCAAGACTTGGTAAAATAGGTAGCTGATCTACCCGTTCATATTGTACCCGATCAAAAAAGAAAATATTCTCTCGATCATAAGCATTGGTCACACTAGCTACTGCTTCCAATTGTACATATTTTGAAAAAGTAATCGTCTTTTTTAAAGATACATCTAAGCGATGATAGTAAGGCAATCTACCTGCATTTCTATTTTCATCAAATAAGATTCCTAAGTCTGCATTGTCTCGCAAAACATCTGTACTAATGCCATCCTCGAAAGTATAAAAGCTATAGAATCCTTGTGTCAAAGTAAAGGGAAAACCAGAACCCATATTCCATCTCGCACTCGCCTCCCAAGACCGATCTACACCAAAAGTATAAGTCCCTAATAAATTGACATTATGCCGTCGATCAAAAAGCGTTGGATAGACTTGTTCTCCATCATCTCTATTGACATGCCCTAAAGAATAAGTCGCCCAAAGATAGGTATTCGCTGTTTGATATTTTAAAGAAAAATCAATCCCGTATGCTTCGCCTGTCTCCACTACATAATTAGGATCTTGTGGCGTTATTTTATTACGATTTAGATTGATGAGTTGCGTGAAGTCTTTGAAGTAGGGTTCAATATTTAGTTCTAACTGATTAGTCAAATCTACTTCCAAACCTACTATTGCATGTGTAGCTTTCTGTAAACGATCTGCTGTTCTTTCTGTACTATTCGGTTGAAAGATACCTTCGTCTGGCCCAGACAAAAAGCCAACAAATAAATTAATGACGTCTCGTTCATTAACGGTACTGATTAGGTTTTGGGTGTACACCCCGCCTGCCAATTTAAAGCGAATAGTTTCGCTGATATTATACTTCAAACCTAATCTAGGCTCTATGGTAAACTTATTTAGAGAGGAATAAAACTGCGCTCTCAGACCAGGCTCAATAATTAAATTACCCCATTGTTTTTTATACTTGACATAGCCTCCAATTTCAGTTGTATTTTCAAATTGCTCAATACTTAAATCCAAGAAATTGATGAATTCAAAATTGGTTCTAAAACCATTTACTTCAAAGCCATAATTTACTTCGCTGCTATTTCCGAAATAAGTAAAATTCAATCCTGCTGTAAAACTAGTAATCCCACTTGTACGAGGCTTGCCATCAGATTCTACTAAACCTACTTGATAATCTGAAAAAGAAAAATTGCCGCCTATAATTGCAGCAGACCCATTAGGCACTAAACTAAATCGAAGTCCAGCACCAGAAGTTGTCCAATCTAAAGTAGCCAAATTCGCATAGTCCACTTGATCTTGAAAGTTAAATCCAAACAAGTCAATCTTACTTCCATTCCCACCCACAAAGGAAAGCTTTCCGTATAAATCAGTAAAACTAAAAGGTAAACCTAAGCTGTCATTCTCTACTGCATAAGGATATAAATTTGGAGAAGTCTGATCGATATAAGAATGTTTTCCCGTTACCAAAAAAGAAACACTACTTCCATTGTCAGGATCAAGCGGCACGATAGGCCCTTCTAATAAAACATTAGCTTGAAAGGGATTCGCCCCCACTACTCCACCAAAACGTTTCTTATCCCCTTCTCTAGTTTTTAGGTCTACCACCGCCGAAATACGTCCTCCATATTCCGCATTAAATCCACCCGTCAATACATCAACCGAACGAATGGTTTCTGTCTCAAAAACAGAAAATAATCCTAAAGAATGAAAAGGATTGTAGATGGTCATTCCATCCAATAAAATTTTATTTTGCACGGGTGAACCCCCTCTTATATACAACTGTCCGCCCTGATCTCCTGTAGAAATAATCCCCGGTAAAACAGGTAGGTACTGCGCAATATCCGACTGCCCGCCAATAGAAGGCATCGCCGTAATTTGTTTGGGCGTGACTGTTAGTGTCGACACCTGTACCTCTGTTCTTGCT
>CAKZUM010000160.1 GCA_937921525.1 uncultured Saprospiraceae bacterium | reverse complement strand
GAGCGATTCTCGGTTAATCTCAATAGTCGATTATATGCTTGATTGTTGCATTAAAAAGTCTGACTAATTAAAGTTAGGATTCTTATTAATAGGATTTAAGTCTCAACTGGTTAGATAGCGATTGACTTTCTACTAAGCCTTACTTCAAAAATTGATACACTGCCAACAAATCATTATTCCTACCAGCAATCAAATATACTTTATCCTTAATAGATACTACTTCCAAATCTTTGACATCCCCATCTATGTAAATACCAGTTTGTGGACTAGGCGTATAGCCATCTTTTCCATTAGATAATAAGATCAAACCTGAACCACTATCCCACCGAGGGGTCTCCACTTCTGTATCATAAATAGCACCTGCAATAATAGCATCTTCAAAACCATCTTTGTTTACATCTTGTATGGCAATGGAGAGGGTAGGTGCAGTTTGTGCAGCAGCGGGTAAGTTGATTTTTTTAAAGATACTAGCCCCTTGATTTAATAGAAGAATAGATTCAAATGTATTGGCTTCATACGCCACTGCGGAGTCTAACTTTTCGCCATATATATCCGATAAAGAGGCTTTAGCGAAGGCATCATAGGTAGGAAATTTTTCTGCAATGAAGGGCATTTGTTGAGAAGAACATTCTCTACCCCTGCTTGGTACATACTCCCCATTGTAAGGATTACTTAGTACAATATCATTCGTTCCATTGTCATCAAAATCAGTAGCAAATACTTTGAAAGGTTGTTCGACACTAGCTTTGAATTTACTGTTTAATCCTAAGTTGCCAATTAAGTAATCTTTCAAGCCATCCTTATTGACATCTGTCTCTGCTACGGTAAACCACCAACCTTTTTCTTGTAGATCACTTAGAGGGGCAATATTTTCAAAAGTGCCTTCTTTGTTTTCAAATAAACCGATACCGCTCCATTCCCCAACGGCTATAAAATCTTCCCATCCATCATTATTGAAATCGGTACTAATGACTTTATTTACAATTCCAAATTTGGCCAATTCAGGTGCTACACTTAAGGTGACTTCCTTCAATTGTCCACCCTCATTTTGAAGTATTAAAGAAGGGGCTGCCTTCGGATAATTTTGTGGAATAATTCTATTACCAATGATTAAATCTGTATCGCCATCTTTATCATAATCTATGGCACAAATAGACTTACCGCTGAGTTTATATTTTTCTAAAATGTCTACAGATGCTTTCGTCAAATTGCCTCGCCCATCATTGAGATATATTCTGTCTTGGTATTGTTCCGAATTAGTTGGAAATGCGTTTCCTCCGCTCACGATATATAAATCCTGATCGCCGTCCGTATCATAATCAAAGAAAAGGGCTTCCATATCTTCATGCGCAGCATCTGCTTGTAAGGCAGGGCTTATTAGCTTTTTAAATTTATCTCCTGTTTGGATGAAAATAGATCCTGCTTGACCAGAAGCACCCCCAATAAATAAGTCTATCAGCCCATCGCCATTCAAGTCACCTTTTGATATACAGGGGCCTATTGTTGACTGTTTATAAGGTAATAAAATCTCTTTTTCAAAGTCATTAAATATATTTTCTTTGTGTCGAAAAGCTAATTTCAATTGCCCTATGGATACTTGTTCTAATAGGGTAGAAGCAGGGTTAGTTTTTGTTGCTATAGTTGTAGTAGATTCGTTTTCAATGCTTAATTCTTGATTGGCTGTAACTTGATATTTTTCTGTTCTACTTCCATCTAACCATTCGATTTGTAAGGTATCAATTACCTCATGTTTCCCTAATCCAAAATGGAGGGTAGGTTCTACTGAGGATAAATATCCTCTAACCGTTTTCGCTTCTGAAAATTGAATTTTTCCATCATATTTCAGGGTAACTTTAGCAAAGTCTGTTTTTGCTTTAATACGAATATAATTACCAGATCCATTTTCAATAGAAGTGTTCTTATATAAAGAGGCAGTAGCATCCATATTATTGACAATCAACTCCAAATCTCCATCATTATCAAGGTCTGCATAGGCAGCACCATTGGAATAAGTAGCTTCTCCTAATCCCCACTGATTTGCTTGATCTTTAAAGTGCATATCTCCCGTATTGGTGTAGAGAAGATTGGGCAATTTTTCCGTAGGCATTTCATCATATAGTTGCTGCTTTACCTGATCGGGAACCGCCCCTTTGTATTGTCTTTTAGCCGCTTCTACTTTATTTTTAAAATCATTATCTAAAGCATATTTCCGATAACCATTCGTGACAAAGATTTCTTTCTGACCACTATTATTTAAATCGACCATTAGGCCCGCCCAACTCCAATCTGTTTTAGCTAAACCAGCATAATGTGCAATATTTTTAAACTGGTTATTACCAATATTTAATTGCAAAGTATTGTACATATACTGATAAGGAAAACGAAAACGATTGACTAGCATATTAAAGTTGGCGGTACTCATAGAAGCCATCAATGTTTTGGCTCTATAATGATCTTGAGTAGCCATGTCCAAAACGAAAATATCTTGATTGCCATCATTATTAATGTCTGCAATATCTGCCCCCATTCCATAAAACGAAATTTGTTTAGTCTTGCTTTTTACTTCATCTGTGAACGTGCCATTTCGTTTATTGATATACAATGCGTCTGGCAAGTAATAATCATTGGCAATATAAATATCCAGCCAATTATCATTGTTGATATCACTGACCACTAGACCCAATCCGAAACTAGGCTGTAGAAGACCTGCTGCTTCTGTGACGTCTGTGTATTGACCATTATCGTTTCGATATAGATGACTACAACTTGCATGAAGTAGTCCTTCTTGTGTGCCAATTTTAGTATAAAATGAAATAGGATCTACTCCGTACAATGAATTTTCATTCATTACAATACAGTCTAAATCACCGTCCTTGTCATAATCAAAAAAGGCAGTCTGGGTACTAATGCCTGTATCTGCCAATCCATAAGCCGCTGCACTTTCTTTAAAGGTAAGATCTTGTTGATTGATATATAACAGATTTGCTCTATTCTCTGATGGCCCTCCTTGTGAGACATAAATATCTAGCCAGCCATCTTGATTCACATCCGCAAAAGAAACGCCATTGGACCAATGTTTACCAATATTAATACCTGCTTTTTCACTTATATCTTCAAACTGTAAATTCCCCTTATTGAGATAGAGTTTATTGTCTACTTGGTTAGCAGCAAAGAAAATATCCGTTAACCCATCATTGTTAATATCTGCAACACCAACACCGGCCCCATTGTAGAAAAAATCAAAATCTAACAAATTATCTTTGGTGCTTACATTAGGCGTCAAGGTATTGTTAAATGCTATCCCACTATGCGTACTATTTATTTTTTGAAATACAGCGGTAGTAGGGGAGGAGGTATCCGCAGAATCTTGACAAGCAGTAATATAGAAGAGTAAAAATGTATAGATGTAGAGCCTTTTCATTGTTCCTTTTATTTTCTGCATCAAAAATACAAAAGGAAGTAGTCTAAGTTATCAATATGCTTGTTTTTTTATGACAGACCTGATTAGCTTGACCCAATATTGGCAAAGAGGAGTGTAAATTTTATGGATCGACTCTGCTAGAATTTTTAGTCATAGAAGTATTAGTGTCTATATTTTATGTCGGTCATTAATGACGAATTACTGGTGGCAGACATTTTAAAAATCTATTGATACCCCACATCTTTTTAGCTATAAATTAGGGGCTTTAGCCTCGGCCCTGTCTGTAAGAATAATGCTGTTAGATGTCTATAAGGAGCGTAGCTTCGACCCTGTGGAATTTTACAGGGTCGAAGCTACGCTCCTTTATGCTCTGTCAACTATGTTTTTCTACAGACAAGGACGAAGCTACGCTCCTTTTTTGCCCACCTATAAACTTGTGGGGTATCAATAGATTTTAAAAATGGCTGACACCTTTTCGTAAACCCCAAGTATCAGCCACATTCTAAGTGTCTGTTATCTACTTAATTCCTAAAGTATAGGATTGTTCCTAAATAAGGAATACGTATATGAATTATAGATTTTTTTGCTAGTTTTCTTCAAAAAATCAGTGCATAGCCTAGCTACGGACTTATTTTTTGGAGGAAACTAGCGGAAAAAGATATTTTCAGATATGTGTTTATTATTTAGAAACAACCCTTATTATTCTATTATAGATTCATAGTAAGCAAACAGCTTGACTAAATCTTCATCATTCTTAATCTTCAACTTATTCTTCTTGATATAGGAATCTAATTTCTTTGATTGTTCTAACTCTTTCAACAATGCCTTTTTACTGATCTTTAGTCGGCGTAATTCCCCTTTCTCTATCAAATAAAAGGTTTCCCTTTTAACAAACTGCTCAACCGTAACTTTTTTACCGACATTTTGGAAGACCTTAGTAGAGATTTCTTTTTCTGTACTTTTCACCAGTTGTAAGGAAGCACCTTTATACAATAGTTGATTAAATTCTAATGGAAGATCTGGATGAATTTCTTTCTTAAAAGTTAAGGGACCTTTTGGGGAGGTGATTATTACTTCTTGTTGATCTTCTGTAGCCAGTTCTATAAAACGAGTTCCTTTCTTTACTTCAAAAGTTTGGGTATGCGCATTAAAATTAATTTTTTCTGCTTCTACGCTTTCTCCTTTGTTATTAATGACGATACCAGCTTGCCAATCTTCCCAGATGAAAGGGAATCCTCTGATATTTTCATATCGGTCTTCATCTATTTCTTGGATGTTGAGTAGAATAACTTCTTCTCTTTGGGCATTAAGATGGGTGAAAAATAGGCAGAACAGAGCGATAAGCCCCAGTTGAGGCATGTTTAAATTTGTCATAGATCGGGTTTGTGATTTAGAAAATACGAATAAATTGGGATTTCACCAACTTACCGTAATAGTATAACCCGTTTTCTTTGGAATATATTCTTTCTTAACATCGTTTTGTGAAGTAGGTATCAAATTATATTGAATACCAGCTTCTTTTTCAACAGGCAATTTAAAATGTATGTGTAAGTCTTTATGAAACAATGCCTTAACACCTCTGTTTTTTGGAACAAGGAAGTTCAATAAACGAACTAATCTTATCGCTTCCGCTTCACACCCACCTGCTAAACCTGAAATAATCTTTGTATCTATTACTTTTCCTTTATGATTGATGGCATAGCGAATAACCACAGTTCCTTCTATCTTTTCACGCAGCGCCTCCTTTGGGTAGCGAAGATTTTTAGTGATAAATTGCTTTAATGCACTTGGACCACCCTCATAAATCGGTTTTTTAATAAAATGTTTGTCTTTCTTCTGTCGTTTCATATTATTGTAATAAAGACTTTATGAAAATTTTGCATTTGTTAACACTTATCTCCTTGAAAACATATTGTTTGCTGCAAGTACCAAACCATATTCTGTGAAATAATAAAAAAATAAATTTATTGCGACCTTTATAGTTGCATTGTCCATTTAATTTCCCTACATTTATTTTTATAAGATAGCCACTACGGAATTAGTAGCTTCTTGTGAACAACACCAACATAATAGCACTCTACTCACTTATATGAAGTTTGATCTGTTCTTAGCCTATATTACTTTTGAAAAACGCTTCTCTAAGCATACCATTAAAGCGTACAAAACTGACTTGGAACAGTTTAAGACCTACCTAATTACTACCTA
Source organism: uncultured Saprospiraceae bacterium (assembly GCA_937921525.1). Lineage (GTDB taxonomy): Bacteria > Bacteroidota > Bacteroidia > Chitinophagales > Saprospiraceae > JAFMDF01. The sequence continues at coordinate 5,225 of CAKZUM010000160.1, read as the reverse complement.
TTCACTTTCGACAAACTCAGAGATTACACATCATCACGTACGATCATGGATTATTTCTTTAATGAAAGAAGACGTAAGTACAAGATCTATTAATCGGAAATTATCAACGCTCAAATCGCTCTTTCAATTTTTAATAAAAAAAGGGAAACTAGATAAGAATCCTATGTTAAAGGTGGTAATGCCTAAGACGGGGAAGCGATTGCCTGTGTTTGTAGAGCAAGGCCCGATGGAGATGTTATTTGAAAACGTACCATTTTCCAAGGATTTTGAAGGCGTGAGAGATCGGTTGATAATGGATTTATTTTATCAGACAGGAATGCGTCGGTCAGAATTAATTTACCTACAGATTTCTGATATTGATTTTCAAGGTCAAGCAATCAAAGTGTTGGGGAAAGGTAATAAAGAACGCATTATTCCTATTAATAGAGACCTGAGATTACAAATATCGAATTATTTGGAACTCAGAGAAAACACTTTTCCTGATTTGCTTAGCATTGGGCAGTTATTTCTAACAAAAAAAGGAAAGCCCCTATATCCTAAACTGGTATACAACTTAGTGAAGAAATATTTAGGAATGGTCACAACGCAGGAAGAAAGGAGTCCTCACATCTTACGCCATTCCTTTGCGACCCATTTATCGAATAATGGTGCCGACTTGAACGCTATTAAAGAACTACTGGGACACGCTAGTTTAGCAGCTACTCAAGTGTACACCCACAATTCAATAGAAAGATTAAAAGAAATATATGAACAAGCGCATCCAAAAGCGAAAAAATTAGACACAATGTAATTGATATCTTAATGAAGAATCATTAAAAAGATAATAACTCTATTTATTTCACACACCTAAAGTTTATTTCTATGAAAGTACAAACTAAATCGATTCACTTTTCAGCAGACAAGAAATTATTGAAATTTATTCAGAAAAAGGTGCAAAAATTAGAGCAATTCTTCGACCGAATTGTTAATGTAGAAGTTGTAATGAAATTAGATAATGGTGCAAAAACCAAGAATAAGATTGTAGAAATCTATCTAAAAGTTCCGGGAAACACTATTGTCACTAAAGAAACACAAAAAACATTTGAGGCTGCTGTCGATTCCTCCATACCTGTATTAGCTAGACAATTACAGCGATATAAGCAAAGAGCCAGAGCCAAACGTGCTTAGTTTCTGCTTTATCTTGCTAGATTAAGAAAACAAATTACTTCATTTTAAAACCATCATTAAACTTACTTTAAACTAATAATTTACAAAAAATAAAATATTTACTAAAAAGAGGTAGGAAAAGGTGAAACCTTTCCTGCCTCTTTTTAGTTTCTGAATGAAGATAAACAAGATATATCTGATATACTTCTGAGTACAGTAACTTTTTTTTAAAATTTTAAAAAAATTACTTTGATTTTTAGTATTAAGAATATTATCTTTGCAGTCGCTTTTAAAAAGGCAGCTAGAAGAAGCTGCTGGAAAGCACAATTATTAAGCCGATGTAGCTCAGTTGGCCAGAGCAGCTGATTTGTAATCAGCGGGTCGGGGGTTCGAATCCCTCCATCGGCTCATTGACAGTTCTAAAGGAAAAGTAGTTTTAATACTACACGGGGGTGCGCCGGAGTTGGAGAGCCGGGCCAGACTGTAAATCTGGTGTCTTCGACTGAATAGGTTCGATTCCTATCACCCCCACCAATTTTAATGAAAATGGAAATTAAAATAAAAATGAAAACAGTTTAGTTTTTAATTTTTATTTACATTTTAATTTTCATTGATAAATATGCGGATGTAGCTCAGTTGGTAGAGCATCAGCCTTCCAAGCTGAGGGTCGTGGGTTCGAGTCTCATCATCCGCTCAAATTTAGTTAAATGAATGATTGACTTTAAATAGTCAATCATTATTTAACAAATGTTCTGTTACAAGTTTTGAATCAAACGGGCGAGCATTGTCTTACACAAGTACCCGTCTAAGGGACAATAAGCCAATGTAGCTCAGGGGTAGAGCACTTCCATGGTAAGGAAGGGGTCGTGGGTTCAATTCCCACCCTTGGCTCAACAAGTACAAATAAAGACTTAATCTATTTATAAAGGTGCTTTTTACTAGCCTATAAATCACCTTTCTTATTTTTAATTCATTTAATTTTTTTTAAAAAAAATACGATGGCTAAAGAAACTTTTCAGCGGAATAAACCGCACGTAAATATCGGTACAATTGGTCACGTCGATCACGGAAAGACAACTCTTACGGCGGCCATCACTTATGTACTTTCCCAAGATGGTTTGGCGGAGAAGATGAATTACGACGCTATTGATGGTGCTCCTGAAGAAAGAGAGCGTGGTATTACAATCAATACAGCGCACGTAGAGTATGAAACAGCAAACCGTCACTACGCTCACGTAGATTGTCCAGGTCACGCAGATTACGTAAAGAACATGGTTACGGGTGCAGCTCAGATGGATGGTGCAATTTTAGTAGTTGCTGCCACTGATGGACCGATGCCACAAACTAGAGAACACATCTTATTATGTCGCCAAGTAGGTGTACCTAAGATTGTTGTTTTTATGAATAAAGTAGATTTAGTTGACGATGAAGAGATGTTGGAATTAGTAGAGATGGAAGTTCGTGAATTATTAGATCAATATGAGTTCGGAGGTGATGATGCTTCTGTTATTCAAGGTTCAGCTCTTAAAGCTCTAGAAGGTGATGCTGGCGCAACAGCTCAGATTAAAGAGTTGATGGCTGCAGTAGATAAAGACATTCCTGAGCCAGAAAGAGATGTTGATAAGCCTTTCTTGATGCCTGTAGAGGATGTATTCTCTATCACAGGTCGTGGTACAGTTGCTACGGGAAGAATTGAAAGAGGTGTAATTAACACTGGTGATCCAGTTGAGATTTTAGGAATGATGGACGCAGAAGCGAAGCCATTGACTTCTACAATCACAGGTGTGGAGATGTTCCGTAAGATCTTAGAAAGAGGAGAAGCTGGTGATAACGCTGGTCTTTTATTAAGAGGTATTGACAAAGAGGCGATCAAAAGAGGAATGGTTATCTGTAAGCCTGGTTCTGTAAAGCCACACTCTCACTTCAAATGTGAGGTATACGTTTTAGGTAAAGATGAAGGTGGTCGTCACACACCATTTTTCAAAGGATACCGTCCACAATTCTATTTCCGTACGACTGACGTAACAGGTGATGTTAACTTGGCGGATGGTGTAGAAATGGTAATGCCTGGGGATAACGTAACTTTAGAAGTTAAGTTAATCAACCCAATTGCAATGGAAAAAGGTCTACGTTTCGCTATCCGTGAAGGTGGTAGAACAGTAGGTGCAGGTCAAGTTACTGAGATTATAGCATAATCTTATAAGAAAATATTGACCTTTAATATTGTGAAAAATTAAGTATCCAGTAGGGTGCTTAATTTTTCGCATATATAAGCTAGGCTTTTTTTAGCTTATTGATACACGGGCGTAGCTCAGTTGGTAGAGCAGTGGTCTCCAAAACCAAAGGTCGCGAGTTCGAATCTTGCCGCCCGTGCAAATACAACAGTTAGGGAACTCATTATTCCTAATCACTTGAAACATTACCCCCTTATTGTTATCTAGTCTAATTATTGTTTTGACTCACCACAAAAAGGGACAACTATAAAATATCCGCAAGATGTTATCAAATTTAAGTCTATACATAAAAGAAAGTTATAACGAGCTATTAAATAAAGTAACTTGGCCAACCCTTGCTTCTTTACAAAATAGTACAATCGTTGTTATTATTGCTTCAATAATCATTGCTTTAATTATCTTCTTAATGGATGCAATTTCTAAGAATGTACTAGATTTAATATACCCAGGATAAGTTCTTCAAAAACTGTATGGATGACTGAAGATAAAAAATGGTACTCACTAAGAGTGATTAGTGGAAAGGAAAGAAAAATTAAGGAGCGAATTGAACTAGAAATTACTCGTTCTGAATGGAAAGAAAGTATCACTCAGATATTAGTACCTACGGAAAGAGTTTATAAGATTCGAAATAGTAAAAAAGTTATTTCTGAACGTAATATTTTGCCAGGCTACATCTTAATTGAAGCATATCCTGGAAGATTTACAGGAGAAATGGTTACTGCGATTACGAATATTCCCAATGTTATTCATTTTTTAGGTCGAAATAATCCTATCCCGATGCGCCAATCAGAGGCAAATCGAATGCTAGGTAAAGTAGATGCTTCTCAGAATGCTGGTGAAGCAATGATTGAACCATACATTGTAGGAGAAACAATTAAGATCATTGACGGACCATTTAGTGAGTTCGTAGGTGATATACAAGAAGTCAACGAAGAGAAGAAGAAACTAAAGGTGATTGTAAAAATCTTTGGTCGAGGTACGGAAGTGGAGTTGAACTTCATGCAGGTTGAAAAACAATCCTAGCTGTTTTATACAGATGATATTTTACTTTCTTAATAAAGTTATCTCATCTTATTTCTATTAAAATAATGTGTTGAGTGCTTCCAACTCACTACGTTAAACTTCAAAATTTGGCTTTAGTTTCGTAAAGCATATCTGAAATTTTATAAGTAATTGTTACTCACTTAATATAAAATTTCAACATAGTGTTTTTTAGAAAGCTTCTCTAAAGTTAAGAATTCAAGTTAAATTAAAAAGTAATGGCAAAAGAAGTCGACGGTTATATTAAGCTTCAGGTTAGAGGAGGAGCTGCCAATCCTGCACCACCAGTAGGCCCAGCATTGGGTGCTAAGGGGGTCAATATTATGGAATTTTGTAAGCGTTATAACGCTAAGACACAAGATCAGGCAGGTAAGGTACTTCCCGTAGTTATTACTGTTTATAAAGATAAGTCGTTTGACTTTATCATTAAAACACCACCAGCAGCGGTTCAATTGTTAGAACAAGCTAAGATTAAGTCAGGCTCAGCAGAGTCTAATAGAATCAAGGTAGGTTCTGTTACTTGGGATCAAGTACAAGCAATAGCAGAAAGTAAGATGGTAGATTTAAATGCTTTCCATGTACACTCTGCTATGAAAATGATTGCTGGTACTGCACGTAGTGCAGGGATTAATATAAAAGGTACTCCACCTTGGGAAGGAGAAGCTTAGGAACGAGGGATAAATAAAGTTTACGATTTAAAATGAAGATTTTTTACTTTAGACAACTTGAAAAAATGAGATTTTATCTGGTATAAATGAACATTTTTTCAAGGCAGTATAAAGGACAAAAGACCATTTTAAATGT
>CAKZUM010000159.1 GCA_937921525.1 uncultured Saprospiraceae bacterium | reverse complement strand
CTGAAGAAAAATCAGTTACTAATTGTTCACATTACAAATATGCAGGCAATTCAGAGTGAAAACAAAGACAAAAACGGTGATTTGTTGAACAAAAATATACAATAATCGTAGCAAATAACATGATAAATAATTCCAAACTAGCAATAACATACTGACAGATAGAACTTTATAAGACATTCATTAATAATCTTTTATTGTTCATTACTTACTATTTGTTGAAATCAATCAAATGCAAAAGAGCCGACTAATAGAGGTATTACATACTTTTAATAAAAAAGAATTTCGAGAATTAAAGAAATGGTTTTTATCTCCTGCACATAACCAGCGACAAGATGTGATTGATCTATATGATTATTTACTTAAAAAAGATCATTTATATAATGAAGAAGCTTTGAAAAAAGAAGTAGTTTATCAAACTATTTATCCAAATCAAGCCTTCGACGATGCTAAGATGCGTCAAGTAATACATTTTACATTTAAAGCTCTAGAATCTTTTTTAGCGTATACTTCTTTCTTAGAAAAAGGTAGTAATCAAGAATTAAATTTGATTAGAGAATATAGAAGAAGAGGAGTAAAACGATCCTTTGAAAAAACTTCTAAAACGATATTAAGTGCACAAAACAACCCAATCTATCAGGATGATTACTTTTTATATGAGAAATATATCTTGCAGTTAGAGCAATATAAATTTTATTATAAATCTGCAAAAAGAGTAGGCACGTTTAATCTGCAAGAAATTTCAGATACCTTTGATTATTACTTTATTGCCAGCAAATTAAAACAAGCTTGCAATATGATGTCACATCAAGCAGTCTATAAGACTGATTACCAAAATGTATTTTTAAAAGATATACTCCACTATATAGATCAAAAAAATGAACTCTTAAATATTCCTTCTATTAGTACTTATTACTTTATTTATAAAACTTTATCTGAACCAGACAACGAAGATTTTTTTATCAAATTAAAACAGCAACTAGATGTTAATAAAAGTGTGCTTCCTCTTGAAGAAATGCAAAGCGTCTATTTATTTGCCCTAAATTACTGCACAAAAAAAATGAATAGCGGTAAATCAGAATTTATTAAAGAAGCTTGGGATATTTTAAAAGTAGGAATTGAAGATAATATTCTAATTGAGGATGGCGTTTTAAATCGTTTTCTCTACAGAAATTTTATAGTCATTGGGATAAGATTAAAATATTACAAGGAAGTAGAAGAATACATATTTAAATATGGAAATCTATTAGAGGAACAATACAGAGAGAATTATATAAAATTTAACCTAGCAAAACTCTTCTTCGAAAAAGGTAACTATGAAAAAGCAATGGAACTAGTTAATCAATATGAATTTAAAGATATTCTGGTTAATCTCAATGCCAAAACCATGCTCCTAAAAATGTACTATGAGCTATCTGAATTTAAAGCCTTAGAATCTTTACTAGAAAGTATGCGCGCCTACCTTCAAAGAAAAAAAGAACTAGGTAATAGAATTAATGGTTATAAAAACATCGTCCGCTACACAAAAAAACTCCTCAAAGTAAACCCTTATAATAAAGCACAAATTGCTAAACTACGGCTAGAAATAGAAGAAGCCTCCCCTCTTACCGAAAAGGCTTGGTTGTTGAAGCAATTGGATTTGCTGTAACACGGAATTTATTCCGTAAAAACTATCGAGCGAAGCGAAGATAGTTTTTGTACAGTAACACGGAATTTATTCCGTAAAACTATCGAGCGTAGCGAGGATAGTTTTTGTACAGTAACACGGAATTTATTCCGTAAAACTATCGAGCGAAGCGAAGATAGTTTTCCCCGTAGCACGGAATTTATTCCGTAAAAACTATCTTCGCTACGCTCGATAGTTATTTACCGTAGTATACGGAATAAATTCCGTGGTACTGATGTACAGAATAAATTCTGTGGTACTGTATTACGGAATAAATTCCGTGGTACTATTCGGGAATTAGTGGTGAAATTTCCTACCTTGTCAAAAAAAGATAATGGAACCTGTATTCACCAATGACGCCATTGTATTTGGTTTATTAATGTTGACCCTAGCAGCGGTATTTTATACCTCTAGTTTAGAGACGCCTTTTTGGAAGAAGTTTTATCGCTTTGTACCCGCTTTGTTGTTATGCTATTTTATACCAGCCCTCCTAAACTATCCTTTGGGATTAATTTCTGGAGCAGATTCTCAATTATATTTTGTAGCCTCTAGGTATTTGTTGCCAGCTAGTTTGATTCTACTTTGTTTGAGTATTGATTTTCAGGGATTGATCAATCTTGGGCCCAAAGCATTGATTATGTTTTTTGCAGCGACGCTGGGAATTATTATTGGAGGCCCGATTGCCTTGCTAGTCATCTCTTATATTGCACCAGATATTATTTCTGCAAATCCTGATCAGATTTGGCGTGGGCTATCTACGGTGGCAGGTAGTTGGATTGGTGGGGGTGCGAATCAGGCAGCCATGAAAGAAATCTATGAAGTGGGCGATAATTTATTTGCGACTATGTTGGTCGTAGATATTGTAGTGGCTAATATTTGGTTAGGCTTTTTATTATACGGTGCGAATATTTCCAACAAAATAGATACTTATCTAAATGCAGATGCCTCTGCTATAGAAGATCTAAAAGAACGCATAAAATCCTATCGAGCAGGCATTGAAAAAATACCGACAACCGCTGATCTATTTCTATTGATGGGCGTTGCTTTTGGCGGGGTTGCTTTATCACATTGGGCTTCTGATATGATTACTCCTCTTATGAAGTCTTATTCAGATACACTTTCTGCTCTTCGTTTGAACTCTTTAATGAGTGGATTTTTCTGGTTAGTAGTAGCTGCAACTACCGTTGGCTTAGCCTTATCTTTTACTAAATTACGTAGGTTAGAAGGGGTAGGTGCTTCTCGCTGGGGAAGTGTTTTTATTTATATTTTGGTTGCTACGATTGGCATGCAAATGAACCTTCGAGAAGTATTTGATAATTTAGGATTATTTGCGATTGGTATCGTTTGGATGCTCGTTCATGTAAGTATTCTTTTCTTAGTAGCAAAGATTATCAAAGCACCTTTTTTCTTTGTAGCAGTGGGTAGTCAGGCGAATGTGGGGGGCGCGGCATCTGCACCCGTTGTGGCTTCTGCCTTTAGTCCTTCTTTAGCACCTGTTGGAGTTTTAATGGCAGTTTTGGGGTATGCCTTAGGTACGTATGGTGCTATTATTTGTGCGGAGTTGATGCATCTTGTGGCGGGGTAATTAATATCTTACCACCTAGGTACATAGACCACATAGATCGTCTAACTATGTGACCTATGTACCTATGTGGTAAAAAAAATGTATGGTAAAAAATTGTATGGTAAAAATTTATGTAGTGAAAAAGTGAAAAATTATGTGGTAAAAAAAAACTACTTACTAAATTCATAAAAAGGAATAACCTCTTCTCCAAAACCAAAGTGTTGCTCATTCTCATTATAATCAAACAGTACTTGTCGATTAGCGTTGGTATGGAAAATTAGGTTGACTAAAAATTCTAAGGCACCTACCCCTTCTCCTTCTTTAGATACTACGGGCAAAAAACTGATTAATCGGCCATGACTAAAAATAAGAAAGTTAACTGCTAATAATTTATCCTTCGAATCCACTACTCCACTTGCAAAGCCCCACCCTCTATGCAGTACATTGTACATAATACGTAAATAGGCGTGGTAATTTTCTTTTGTATATTCTTTAGAATGTGCCTTATAAAAATTAGCTATTTTTTCTGGTTTCAAACTATTAATAGGTCTTAAATTAGCAGATTTTGCCAATGCCAATTGTATCTCCGTTTTATTGGAAAACTGCTCTGATAAAGTATCATAAGGTCTATTCATATACACCAAATGATTACTCTTTCTTTCAACATTCCAAGCTTGATTATTAGGAGGTAAAGTAAACTGATCTACTTGGATAGCCGCTTTTTTGTAATGACTAGGGATAGCGTCTAAGAAAGAACTAACTCTTTTCTCTGATAAAGGATTAGCAGAATAAATGCCTGACTCTCTCATCAAAGACGGAATATACAGCCTTTTTTTCCCCAACCAGTTTTTCTTCCAAATTAAGGGCATCACAGATGCGTAATCATCTTCCACCAAGGCTTCCCAATCTTTAGTGATCGCATCAATATACCATTTATAGCCAAAAATATTTCCATTAATTGCAAAATGCACACAACTATTCCATTTGCTTGTGTCTATTTCTTCTCTGCTTATTAAGCGTATATTCATTGGTGATTTTTTTAAAACTTTTTTCATGCCATTTGCAAAAAACGTTTTGCCCCTTCGCACAATATCTATTATTAACACAAACTCTACTAAACTGTTTGTAAACGAAAGTCATTTTTTATACCTTTTTCAAAAAAGTGTTTAAGAATGTAGGTTCTTTGACAATTTTTGTAGGAGTCATTTCTAACTACTCATCGGACGGAAATATTTAGAACAATTCGACAAGTTTATCCAGATGGTTTTTAAAAAATTCAACTTCAATCTCAACTTCAACCTCAAAACGAGTTGTTGACAGCCTGTTTTAAGGTCAACGTCATAATTTGAAGTTGAGTTTGAAGTTGAGTTTGAGTTTGAAGTTGAAGTTAAAAGTGCCAACTACTTTTAGTCTTTGGATAGACTTGTCAACAATTCACCCGCTTTTTATGACAATTCATCTTATTTCGTCTATCAACTATCATCTTTATATTTAATATTTGTGTAATCGTGAGTTTTTATATAGTTTAGTTACTGAGTTTGGAAAAATCACCTAGACTCTTCACTCTGTAACTAGACTTTTTAAAAATTATGATCTCAAAATATGTTGCTTTCTTGTATTTATTTTCCTATTTATTACTTCCTTTCCAAGCTGATACAGGGACTATTCAGCTTGAAGTTCAAAATATCAAAGCCTCAAAAGGCAGTAT
>CAKZUM010000158.1 GCA_937921525.1 uncultured Saprospiraceae bacterium | reverse complement strand
CCAGCTACTAGAGTGGTCCATGAACGTATTCGTGTTACTGATCGAAGAAAGGTATTCCTTTTATTTAAATCTGCCTTTAAGAGTCGATTGGGTTTAATTAGCTAGATTAGCTGATTCCTATCAATGCCAATCAAGAGCTAAATTATTGATTTCAAAAAACAACAAGAATAGCTGATTTTACAGGGACGAAGCTACGCTCCTTTATGCAAAAGATGACTTAATCATTATCTACAGACAGGGTCGGGGCGATGCCCCTTTGAAATCTATTTAAATAATAAAAGAGCATCGCTCTGACCCTGTCTGTAGAAAAATATTTATCATCGATTATAATAAGGAGCGTAGCTTCGTCCCTGTAAAAAAGAGTATAAAATAGTTTACTATCTCTTTGCTATCAGTGATTTAGTTCTCGATTCGTATTATCAGTAATTTTTCCTATCAAAACACATATAAAACCTAGTAAACAAGTGTATTTATAGTATTTTTGTAGTCCGTTGCAAAAGCAACGATTTTTGCCAATGAATACTACTGATTTTGATCCTATAGAGTCGTTAAATTTCCTTACAAATCGAGTAAGTAGGCTGTTGACGAGCAGACTGAAAGTCCTTTTAGGAAGGTCTGATTTTGAGCTACCTACCCAATGTGCTAGTATCTTGGCAGACTTGTGGAAACAAGATGGATTAAAGCAACAGGATTTGGCAATAGCAGCTATTAAAGATAAAGCAACGATTGCCAGGGCCTTAAACTTAATGGAACAACATAATGTTATTGTTCGGCGAATAGATGAAAAAGATAAGCGCAATAAGAAGATTTTTTTGACCTACAAGGGGGTAGAATTACAGCAAAGAATTTGGCTCACTTCTATTGAGATAAGCAAAGAAGCTACCCAAGGTATTTCAAAGGAAGAAGTCGAAATCTGTAAAAAAGTGCTAAAAAGCATGTATAATAACCTTAAAAAATAGTTGTGTTCGCAACTATATGCTATTTTTGTCTTTTTTTTGCGATTAATTATGTGCTTTTTCAATAAATTGATTACAAATTTATTTCTTTAAATAAATCCAAAAGAACTACCTCAATGAGCTTATTATTTAGAAGAATAAGTATAGTCTTAGGCCTCCTCGTACTCGGAGGTGCATATATCGCTTCCCAAAAATTATCCGAAAAAAAGGCACCTCCAAAGAAAAAGGAAAATGCAGCACCTGTGATTCGAGAGGTTGGGGTATTTAGAGCGCAAAATGGGGCGACCACTTCTGATATGGAGATACAGGGTAGCTTAGTTGCCTACAACAAGGTGGATATATTTGCAGAAGTTACAGGAATGTTGGAAAAAACAGCCAAGCCATTCAAAGTAGGTTCTTATTTCAAAAAAGGAGAAATCTTACTAGATATTGAAGATGATGAGGCACGGCTTAATATTCTTTCTCAGAAAAGTAACTTGGTCAATGCGATTACGATGATTATGCCTGATTTGAAGGTGGATTATCCGCAAAGTTTTCAACAATGGAAAAACTATTTGGATAATTTTAACGTGGAGACTGGTATTAAATCTTTACCGAAGCCAGTAGATGACCAAGAGAAATATTTCATTGCTACTAAAAATTTGGCTGCTCAATATTACTCCATTAAAAGTGCAGAAAAGCGACTAGGCAAATACACGGTATATGCTCCTTTTTCGGGAGTTATTACAGAGGCGATGATTAATCCAGGTTCCTTAGTGCGGGCTGGGCAAAAAATGGGGAGTATGATGGGAACTGGCGACTATGAAATGCAAGCGACTGTTAGTTTAGAAGATCTAAAATATATTAAGACAGGTACTAAAGTAAATTTATATTCTGATGCTGCCGAAGGAAAGTGGACGGGCAATGTGCGAAGAGTGAGTGACATGATTGATCCGAATACCCAATCTGTTTTGGTGTTTATCGGAGTCAGAGGAAAAGGCTTAAGGGAAGGGATGTACTTGAAAGGTCAATTGAAGACTAGTGCTGTCAATAATTCGATGACCTTACCTTTAGATTTATTAGTCAATCAAGATCAAGTATATACGGTAGTGGATGACAAACTTCAATTACAAAGGGTAGATATTCTAAAGACAAATGCTTCAAGTGCTATTGTCCAAGGGATTCCAGATGGAACTTTATTGGTCAAAGAAAAAATGATTGGTGCGTTTGATGGAATGCAGGTGAAGGCGGTGGAATTGACGGCTAGTAAGTAAAGAAGAACAGAGAAGCGAGAGCAGAGAATAGAGACATAAAAAATAGAATTTTAAAAATGAGAGCTCCAATTAATATATCATCCAATTTAACAATTAGTCTAAAAATATTCTTTCCAATATTCTGGTTGATGTTTTTTGGATTAACCTTTATTGCGTTTATCAATAGCACAGAATCCTACATAGGAGGGATGCCGATTAATTGGTTTCGATTAATGTTACTTTCATTTATTATTACAGGGGCATTGGTGATGTATTTTTCTATTATGAGTTTGAAACGAGTGGAAGTAGATGAAGAGTTCTTTTATATTACAAACTACAAGAATACAGCCCGTTATCCGTTTCACAATATAGAGAAAATAGAGGAAGCTTCGTATTTATTATTTAGCGTTTTCCATCTTACGTTAAGAGAACCTGGTATTTTTGGTAAAAAATCTTTTTTTTTAGCCAGTAATAATCGACTGCAAAGAGCCCTCCACGAAGTACCTGAAATCAATGCGATGATTGTTAAGGAGAAATAATTAGTATTTATTCCATTTTTGTATGTCGAAAATTATGTCTTGATTGTCAACGTTTTATAGGCATTCTCAATTCCCAATTCTCCATTCAGAATTAAATCTATAACAATGCGTTCTTTACACTTATAGAGTCATTTATAATTTTCCTCCATCTAATTGATCTTGCCATTCTCTCAACTCATCCCATTGATCATTACTAGCAAGATTTGCTTGTTGCGGCCATGTAGATGGATCATGTACTCTATAGCGAGGACCAGCTTCTGCTAGAATCTCTCTAATAGATTCAGGCGTTTGTGC
>CAKZUM010000157.1 GCA_937921525.1 uncultured Saprospiraceae bacterium | reverse complement strand
TTTATATATTAACTATTTTAATCTGGAGAGGTTTATTCGATTTTGTATTAGCTATTAAATAATATGTCGATGTAAATTTGAATATTATTATTTAATATATTACTGCCATTGTTGTGTTTGTCGAAATATAATTATTATTTTCTCATAGATTAACTATAGTATGTATGGTGTAGATGGGCAAAATAAAGAATTATTATTATTTTTTATGAATTAAAAGAGAAAAAGTTTTTTTTTTGGGATAATCTGGCTTTTTAAGCTAGTTTTTTTAGCAAATCTTCGATAAACTGTTCCTTTGTACATAATTCTTCACCTGTCGTATAAAATGATTTTCCTTTCCAAAATTTCGGAATTCCCCAACTTCCTTTTACTATTGAATAAAGTAGAATTATTTCTATAAGATTTAAATAGAAAAAAAACTTGGTTAATAGATCAGTTTTACCTATTTTGAAGCCTAGTTTCTTTGCTGTACGTTCATTAAAAAAGTAACTATAACCTACTACCTCTACCGTACCCGGAAGAGTTCCTGTCTGTACTTCCTTAATAATCTGCAAACAAGAATTGGCATAATTTTTCAATATATACTTTTGATTTATTTTGCTATTCTTTCTTCTGTAAAAGAGATGGAGATAATCCATCAAGTTCCCATTGTGTAAATCATATTTCTTGTTGTTGGGGTTAAAAACAAATACTGGTGGAGATAGGTATTTGTAGATTCTTAGCAGATGAAATAATGGCGTGATACAAAGATGAAACCAGGGAATTAGTACGAATAAAAACACTAGATGGATGGGAGATTTAATTATTGAAAACGTCATCCAACCTATATAGAATAGACCTATCGAAATCAACCATTGTATTATTTTTGGTATACCTGTTAAAATCATTAAGCTAGAACTATCTAGTGGTTAAAAATACTATGATGAAAAATTTTGTTGCCTTTTTAATCTTGGCGATATGGCTGGCATTTGGGGCTTGGTACTACACCTGTAAAGTCAAAAACTTATGTGGATCAAGTGCAGAAACCACGGCAAACGTGACTGATGCTGCTTCTAATAATTTGACGCCAACAAAATTGAAACTTGCCTATCAAAATATCTTCCAGATGGAAGATGGACTACATTTTGAATTCTCGGATGAACAAGTACATATAGACGAATTATTCGACCAAGGAATAGACCATATTGCCTCTTTTTTAGAAGAACATCCTCAAACTTCTGTCACTATTACTGGTCTATACACTTCTGACGAACAAAACGCTACAAAAGAAACAAATATAGGCATGGCGAGGGCGATTGGTATTCAGAAAATATTAGAAAATCGAGGAATATCGCCTAATCAAATTATTATTAATTCGTCCCCTGAAGAAGATTTGTACTTAGATGCTGATGTTAAGCAGATCTTTAATTTTAAATTTTCAGATAAAAATTCCAACTTTAATAGTGCAGAACTTAGAGCAGCCTATAGGTCTATTGACCACCTAGAACGTAATGTTCAGTTTTATAAAGATGGAGAAGAAGTTCTTTTTATAGAGGAACCTAAAGAGTCTTTAGCTACTCTTGATTATTATCTAAATAAGAATAGAGATTATTTCTTGCAGATTACTGGACCCTATGAGGAGGAGGAGGTTCTTCATTCTGATGCGGCTAATATCGGGTTAGTTAGGGCATATCATTTAAAAGGTCAGCTAGGGGATTACTCTTTGAACCAAGAAAAAGTATTGATTGATAGTCGTGAGGAGTCAAATATATTTGATGCGAATGGTACTTCCTTTCCTAAAATGATGGAACTGAATTTTGTATTTCCTGACAAAGAAGATGAGGCAAAACAGAGAGAACTTGTGTTGGAAGATGCCTTAGCTAACTTATTGAATTCTGAAACAAGTGAAGCGATTCCTCTTGATAGTAATAGTGAAGAAAATAATTCTTCTAATACTCCTCTTAAATTTGGCTATGCTAGTCATAGAGTGCGCCTTAATGCAGGGGTAAGGGATTATGTAGTGGAGCTAAAAGAATATTTATCAGATTATCCAGAGAAAAATATCACTATCATAGGCCATGCTGATAATATAGGTAGTGAGGAATATAACTTTGAATTGGGTAGAATAAGGGGACTATCTGCTAGAAATTTATTAGTTAATTACAAAATTTCTCCTACAAGAATAAAGGTTATTTCAGAAGGTGAATTAAGCCCTATTGCCAGTAATGATTCTAAAGAGGGGCGGCGGATGAATAGAAGAGTAGAGCTGGATATTAAGTAACGATTATGTCCAGGGGATTCGATAAATTACACACATACTAACACATCCGCAGTTTACTTTGTAAATAGAAAGCGGATGGATTACAACCTTAAAGTTGAAGATACTATGAGTTCAAAATTATTTGCTATTCTTACGATTTTAGTGATCGGAGTAGGCTCGTTTTTAATTGGGAAATTTTTGACAGGCTCTAAATGGAAAAAGAAATATTTAGATGCAGAGAAGCAGAAAAAACTCCTAGAGAAAAGAAATATTAGTGTTACTACTTCGCTAAAAGAAGCTAAAGAAAAAGAACAGAATGTTAGAAAGAAAAATAGAGAACTTATTGCTTCCAATAATTCTAAAGATGAAATTTTAAAAGATTTAAAAAAGGAAATTAAAATTAAATCTGCTACAAGCACTCACTCAGATGAATCATATAACGAATTGCTTATTGAGTTAAACGCAGAAAAGAAAAAAGTAATAGCTCTAGAAGCGCAGTTAGCAAAAAGCATCATTCCTTCAAAAAAAAGAGTAAGTAATTCTACTTTTAAATCATTTGATAATGATGCTATTGGAACTAAAAAAGTGTTGCGTGTTCCTGAAAATGATTAATCATTTTTTGTCCAGTAGTGTGGATGAATTAGTAACCCATCGGATGGCCTAGTAAAAAGTTAGTTACGTATAGACTGTCAGAAATAAATGAGGTAATCTCATAAAGCTACCATCGGATGGTAGCCATCCAACGATAAGGTTTGTACTATTATAATAGTTACCTTTTTTAACTGGCGATCTATAAGTCTTCATGCGAACAGCCTGTTCGAAAGAAAACATATAAGAACAAGACTCGCTAGAATAATCCATATATCTGTTGAGCCACAAGATGTGATACCTAAATCACTATGAAGTGGTAGCCTTCCTGATTTGGGGTATCGCTAATGCTGTCATCTGAACTACAGCCTTTGCCTTAAATATGATCCAATGTTATAATGTGTGATTTCGTGGACAATAGTTCTTCTCCACCTCAAGTATCTATAAGGTCTTACATTGGAACAATCCTCGCCACTTCCCAATGTGTTATCGTCTATGATTACGCCGTTACCTCATTCACCAATCACCAAACGAATCTTTTAGAATAAATGGAGTTGTAAAAAGTACCAACAATGCCATTATGGCATCATTTTGTTGTAAAAAATGCCATAATGGCATTAAGATTTTATAAGAACCAGCAAATTTGACTTAAAAAATGGCATGGTACAGCAATTGATGTATAGGAGGTGTAAGTTTTTACCAAATTTTTGATAAAGTGGGTAAGAACTGAAATCATTAAATCATAAAATATAAAATCAATAATCATGAAAACTTTAAGAAGAAGACGTCCAGCGCCATCATTTGTAAATGTATTAGATACTTTTTTTAATGATGATTTTTTAAAGAAAATAGACGAAGGTCTAACTGTGTGGAATGGTAGTGCACCTGCTGTTAACGTAAAGGAAGATGCAGATGCGTTTAACTTAGAAATGGCCGCTCCGGGCTATGAAAAAGGAGATTTCAATATTGTTGTTGACGAAGATGTATTAACGATTTCTACAACGGCAAAAGAAGAGGCAGAAGTTAAAGAAGGGGAGAAGTACACTAGAAAAGAGTTCAAATATGCTTCTTTCAAGCGTACTTTCAACTTACCAGACACAGTAGACAGTACCAAGATTGCTGCTAATTATACCAATGGTATATTGACACTTAGTATTCCTAAGAAAGAGGAAGCTAAGCCTTTACCAGCAAGAACAATTGAAATTGGATAATTCGCCGATTGACGGAATTATCTAATTAATTCAAGATACACATATTTAAGGTTTTGCTTTATCATGGACGGCTATACGCCGTCCATTTTTTTTGTCTAAATTTCGTTTAGAAACGGATGAAATTTCATTTTGTATTTAAACGAAATCTGTCTCTACTCTTACTTGTTTGCCCCCTGTTCAAAAAGTGTTCAGTAGTGTATAATATTTTATAACTTTACAGCATCATACTACACCAGACAGATAAAGCGTAATGACAACAAATCCATTAAAGGAGAAAATACACGAAATAATTTTTGAGGCAGATACTCCAGAGGGAAAGCTATTTGATATAGCTTTAATGATACTGATTGTTGCCAGTGTGTTGGTGGTCATGTTGGAGAGTGTTGAAGGGATAGGTACTAAGTATTATGAACTTTTCAAAATCTTGGAATGGGTATTTACTATTTGTTTTACAATAGAATACGTTTTGAGATTATATTGTATTTATCGACCTTCCAAATACGCTACTAGTTTCTTCGGTGTTGTAGATTTAGTCTCCATACTACCTACCTATATAGAATTTTTATTGCCTGGGGCCAGTGCCTTATCAGTAGTACGAGCGATGCGTATTCTACGGGTATTTAGAATTTTTAAACTCGCCCATTTTGTCAAAGAAGGATTTGTGATTATGTCAGCCATGCGGGCAAGTTTGCCTAAAATCACGGTCTTCTTGGTATTTATTTTATTGATTGTAACGGTTATGGGGTCTGTCATTTACTTGGTAGAAGGAGGCCCTGGAACTTCATTTGACTCAATTCCTAGAAGTATATATTGGGCGATTGTTACTATTACAACGGTTGGATATGGAGATATTTCACCTACAACTCCTTTTGGGCAGTTCTTAGCCGCCGCCGTGATGATTATGGGGTACGTGGTGATTGCAGTACCTACGGGTATTGTATCTGCGGAGATTGCATCAGGAGAACATATGCAGTTCAATAGTCAGACTTGTCGATTTTGTGCGCAGGAAGGACATGATGATGATGCGATTCATTGTAAGTATTGTGGGGAATTATTGCAGGATGAGGATGAGGAGTAGGGAGTATAAGTTTCTTTGTAAATGAACGGTTTTGTTGGAAAAATCATACATCTTACTTCATACATCATAAATCATATATCCATCACGCTTCGAGCTAGATGGATATATGATGTAAGATATATGATTTCTGATTTGTCATAAAAATAGCATTGATAAATACCGAACGGATTTATCCTATTGAAAGTAGCAGCCTACCGAGCCACCACAAATTCTTTCCGAATAACTATATCCATTACAGAATCTTTTAAAATAACCATGTAAATCCCATTAGGTAAATGAATGGTATTGATCGTAATTTGTTGATCCTTAATTTGATTGGTTTGCTGTTGAACGATACTACCTAAGCTATTATAAACTACTACTTCTTTCAAATCAAAAGCAGGTATTTTCCAAGCAATATTTAATTGATCTTGGACAGGATTTGGAAATAATATAACTTGTTCTTCAAATCGGTTCTCTTTAGTAAACACTAGTGGTTCACCTGTCTGAATTCTAGCATGTGGGGTAGGAGTAGCATCCAATCCAGTACTAGGCAGAATGTTTAAAACAAAGTCTTCCACCTCGCCCCAGTTAAATGCTTCACAAGAGGCTATTTGATTTCCCCATTTCATGGCTACTCTCATTTTTGTATTTCCAGCAACCGCATAAGATGGCACATTTACAATGCCTTCGACCGTTTGATCACCTGAACCAAAAAAGACTTGTTCGCCTGTATCTTCTAAATCTCCATCTCTATTCCAATCAATCCATACTTGCCAGTTTTCACCATACGGATTAAATCCGAAACCGGGGGTAAAGGCTAGTCTGATATTTGAGCCAATAGGAATATCAACTGGTGTCTCATTATTAAAATATCCATCATTGCTACCTGTCTCAAATAGGGTCGTATTGATTTGAACCGATTCGATCCATTCGTAAACGGTATTCTTTCCACTTGCACCGCAATAACTTAAGATGCCAGATTCTGGTTCATTGCTAGGAATACAAAAGGTTGTTTTATCTTGCGCACCAAATGTACTTCCCTCGACTAATATCGTACCCGTTTCATTTTCAATAACTTGAAAAAGACCATTACCATAAGCACAACAAATACCATCGCCCCATAAATCATAAATCGTAAAATCATAACAACCCGGTGCTAAACAAATAGTAGAAGTTTGAACTTCTTCTTTTGCAAAATTAGTATAAGGACCACCTTGGGTAAAGGTCGTACCTGCTGAATTTTTTATATCCCAACTCGTTTCACTTCCATAATTGTCTAGGGTGATTAAGATGCTTATTTCCGTACAATTATCCAGATTCACTTCGCTTATCACTTCAGTCTGACCTATTCTTGTACAACCTGCTGCGTCCGTGACAACGACTGAATACATGCCCGAAGGCAATCCTTCTAAATCTTGTGTATTGATATTATTAGACCAAGAATAGGCATAAGGTGCAATCCCTCCTTCTACACTTAAATCTATCTTACCGTTTGAACCATTTGTATCTTTGGTGCTAACAAAAGATAACTGCATAGAGGCAGGTTCTTCAATCACCAAAGAAGATACTTGTTGACATTTATTAGCATCTGTTATGGTTACGGTATAACTACCTGCTGGTAGGTTATTCACCGATCTAGTTAAGGGCCCGTGCGCCCAAGCATATTGGTAAGGGAGTTGACCACCCGTTGCATTAATGGTGATGGACCCATCTGAAGCACCTGCACAAAAAGGACTATTAATAACCGTACTGATAGTAATTGGTGAAGGGGCAGTTAATTCTATAGTTGTCTCTGCAATGGCGCCATTACTATCAGTTACTTGTAAATTATAATTGCCTGCTTTTAAATCTTCTAAAGCTAAACGCTCATCTCCTGTATTCCACTGAATTGTATAGGGGGCAGATCCTCCGACTATAGTAGGAGAGATGTAGCCATCTGCACTTTCGGCGCAATTAGGATTTCCTTGATCTGTAATGACTATACCCAAAGGAATATTATCTTTTACAATTTGACAAACTTCTAACGCCCAACTGTTAAGCTGGCCTCCATCCAGATTGAAATGATCTTTAATTACTAAATTCCATTCTCCTCTTACATCCGTATCTTTAAAAATACTTAGCGACTCTTGTCCTTGAAAGGTGTCCGAACTTTCAGGAGGACAAGGCAAATTAGCATGTGCTGGACCATCATCTCCGAATGTTAAGTTGATTAAATTTTCGTTTCCACATATTTGATCCAACAATACTGCTTTATCACCTTGAGGTGATTGCAAGCTCACCGTTAAATCATTGATCCACGAATGGGTAATATTTATATCCATTACTCTGATACTGTGAATCGTACCATCTTCATCTAAACTTAAAGCCGAACTGACTTCTGGTGTTCCCTCAACTGGAATAATTTCTGGTACATCCGCACTAGAAAAAACCTGACATAAGACATTAGAAATAGTGAACTGGGTAAAAGGAGAATAAGCACTAGTTCCACATTCATTACTTGCTATTACTCGCCAGTAATAGGTACGAGTGTGTTCCAAGTTTATTGGAGAAACATAGCTTGTACTTTCTATATTTTCTGCTTCAATAACAATTTGATTAAATGCTGGATCTGTCGCTACCTCCAAATTATAGATAGCACTAGGATCTGTTGAAGACCATTCAAAAGATGGATTTAAAGTTAGATCAGCAGCACCTGCTGTTGGAAATACATTTGCTAAGGCAACAGGGGTATTTGGCGAAACCGTTAAGTCAATAAATCTAGTTTTAATATTCTCACCAAAAGCTCCTTGTATTTCTAAAGTATATTTTCCAGGTTCAGTTCCTGCTGTATTGATGGTGAAAACGCTGTTACTTCCTGCAACAACTTGATCTCTTGAAAAATTGAAACTATTAAAAAAGTCGCCGGCATTACTTGTAAGTGTAACCGATTCATTAAAGCCTTCCACACTACCAATATCTACTGTAAATTGAATGGCATTGCCCTGACAAACAGAAGCGGTACTCGGAGTGACCGTTAAATTAAAATCGGCTGTTTTCTCAATTAATGAAAAATTATTATCTGAAATATCAAAAAAGATATTGTCTACACTTTTGATTTTTACTCGTGCTTCATCCGTTACCATATCTGGAAACTGTACCTCATGTGCTCCATCATTTGCTACATTTTCTGCTAATACTATTGGATAAGTATAGCCACCATCAATAGACAAAAGGATGTCAACTTTCGATACATTGATGGGCGCTTTATCTGTATTAGCTACTTCCCATCTAACAGTTTGAGAAGAGTTACTTGCATAGAAAATTGGCGCACTCGGAATACTCACTTTGAATGGTCCTGCCTCTTCTATAAACTGTAGTTCTTTTTCATCATAGTCGGTACAACCGCCTTCCGAATAATTATCTCTAACGGTCAATCTAAACTCCATTGATCGACCGACTAAAGGTAAAACCTCCCACTTGGCAGATTCATTTTTTACTAACTTTTCAATGGAAGGTATATAGCGATTGGGCGTATCTTTAGGAGGAAATGATCGAATAGACGGCCCTTCTGTAGCAGTTTCCTCTGGTGGCATTGCCGCAAATTCATTATCCATTTGCTCCCAACAAAAAGTTAATGCCTGATTGTCGGGATCTGTTCCAGAACCCATTAATTCAAATGGGGTTCCTATGGGTAGAAATAAATCTCTACCAGCATTTGCCTGAGGAGGATTGTTATTTGTGATGGTTGTCGTAGCACAATTATTACTAGTAGAAGAGATCGTACTGTTTATTTGTTGGATACTATAACCGTGAAAATACGGATCACTATTATTTTGAATAGTAGGAAAGCAGATACCTGCATAACTCATAATA
>CAKZUM010000156.1 GCA_937921525.1 uncultured Saprospiraceae bacterium | reverse complement strand
AATGTATTTCAAATCTGTATTACAAGAACCTAAAAACGACTTTTTAAACAGCTTCTAAATATTAATTATAAAATAGTGTTTATTCCAAGCTTTTTTGTAAAGCGAAAATTGAGTCTTGATTGTCAACGTTTTATAGGCATTCTCAATTCACACTACTGGACATTTTAAAGAGCAGAGAATAGAGAGCAGAGAGTAGAGACAGATCTCGTTTAAAAAATGACGAAATTTCATAGTTTTTTAAACGAAATCTATCTCTGTTCTCGCTTCTCTGTTCTCTATTCTAAAAATGTCCAGTAGTGTATAGATAATCTGTTTACTAACCATACACTATGTAGAGTGTAGAGCAGAGAAGCGAGAATAGAGATGAATCCTGTTTAAAAGTCAATGAATTTTCCTTGATTTTTAAACGAAAACAGTCTCTACTCTCTACTCTCTATTCTCTGTTCTAAATAATCTGAAAGAAAATAAAGAGCCATTACCTATGAGTACCAAATATACCAGAAAAGAAAAAGCGATTGCTATAACAGAGATCTTAGAGAAATTGTATCCCACCACACCTATCCCGCTAGATCATAAAGATCCTTACACGCTATTAATTGCTGTATTATTATCCGCTCAGTGCACGGATATAAGAGTTAACAAAGTCACTCCTTTTTTATTTGAAAAAGCAGACACACCACACGATATGATTCAATTAGAGGTAGAGACAATTAAAGGAATCATCAGACCATGCGGATTGTCTCCTAGAAAATCACAAGCGATATATGATTTATCACATATCTTAATCAATGAACATCAAGGGCAGGTCCCTGCCAGTTTTGAAGCTTTAGAAGCATTGCCGGGGGTAGGACATAAGACAGCATCTGTAGTCATGTCCCAAGCATTTGGTGTCCCTGCATTTCCTGTTGATACGCATATTCATAGGTTGGCGTGGCGTTGGGGCTTAAGTACAGGAAAGAATGTAGAAAAGACGGAAAAAGATTTGAAGTACCTATTTCCTGAGGCGATATGGAATAAATTACACTTACAAATAATTTTCTTTGGTAGAGAATATTGCCCTGCTAGAGGACATAATCCTATAGCGTGTCCTATTTGTGGTATTTATGGTCGGAAGGCGTATTTAAAAAATGAAAAAATGACCCCGTAGGGTGAATTCGCCTAATAGGCAGATATATGATTTATGATGTATGAACTATGATTTAATCATGCCCAAAAATGGTTGACAAGATTTGAGTTTATATAAACTCAAATTAAAACTATTTTTGCTTATGAAAAAGACTACAAAATCAAATCTTACAAGCTCAAGAAGCAAACATCGCTATTTCTCTGAAACTGCCAGAAAAGCGATCGTATTAGAGATAGATGAAGGACTAAGTAAAGCTGAAGCTAGCCGCAAATATCAAGTAAGTCAGAGCTCGATTTATACATGGCTAAGAAAGTATTCAAAAAAGTATGTAGCTACCTTAAAAGTAAGGGTAGAACATGAAAGTGATAGTGAAAAGAATAAGGCTTTAAAAAAGGAACTATCTGAAGTCTATGAAACTCTAGGTCGTTCGCAAGCAGAAAATATATTGCTTCATAAAATTGTTGAATTAGCTAGTGAACATTTCGAGATGGATTTAAAAAAAAATTTCGAAAACAAGCACTTGCCTATTACTACAAAAAGCAAGCAAAAGAAGTAGGAATGGAACAATTATATCAAGCAGCAGATCTAACAAGACAAGCCTTTTATAAATGGTTAATTCCTACGGATAGACAGACGGAACGCACCCCAGATAAATTAGTCCTTGAATTGGCTCGTTACGTGCGTAGAAGCTATTTACCAGGTTCAAGTGCTAGAGAAGTTTATGCTTTCATCAGAAAAAATAAACAATTGAATCCAAGACTTATTGGCTGGGGTAAACATGCCTTTGAAGAGCTGTGTTTAGCTAGTGGTTTACGTATCGTATCTGCCCGTTTCAGACCCAAAACAACGATTAGAGGAGATTATGTTTTCCCTAATCTTATTGAGGGAATTATTATTAAAGACATCAATCTTATTTGGGTAAGTGATATTTGTTATATCTTTGATAATAATGGTAAACTTGTTGGGTATGCTACATCACTAATTGATCTGTATAGCAGAATGCTTTTAGGGTTAAATTTTTCTAAAACCATGAGAGCTATTGATACTTCTGTAGCCGTATTAAAACAAGCTTTTAAAATCAGAACCAAATCTACTCTTAAGCATACGATCTTTCATTCGGATGGCGGCAAACAATATATTTATAAACCCTTTTTAAAGTTACTGGGTTCGGCCAATATTAAATCTAGTATGGCAGAAAATTGCTATGAAAATCCGCATGCGGAATCTTTTAATGATACCTTGAAAAACCATATTCTGTTGGAGTTCAATATAAACTCTTTTACTCAACTCAAAAAACAGGAAAAATTTATCAAGTATTGTTATAATCACTATAAAGTACATACAGGGATAGAACGATTTACCCCTGTTGAGTATGAGCAACATATTCAAAATTTAAAGCCTTTTCAAAGAACTAAACTAAAAATAAAAGTTATTGACAAATAATTATATTTCTAGGGACAGAACCCTTAGTTTATTAACTAATAGGGGGTGGCTATATAATTTTTTTCTTTTCAAAAAGCCCCTCATTTATGTGGGCGGGCTTTTTGAAAAGAAAAAGATTGCGGGTGGGCTTTTTGACTCTTGCAATCATCATTTTTAACTCTTTTTTTGTCAACTTTTTTCGGGCGTCACCACATCACGGCAAAGGCCGATACAAATAAATCTCTATTCGTTCCTTATTGGGATACTCCCCTACTCCAGTATAGCGATTACCAAATCCTGTAGCATTCAATCGTTTTTTATCAATTCCTTTTTT
Source organism: uncultured Saprospiraceae bacterium (assembly GCA_937921525.1). Classification (GTDB taxonomy): domain Bacteria; phylum Bacteroidota; class Bacteroidia; order Chitinophagales; family Saprospiraceae; genus JAFMDF01. Next base: position 2,608 of record CAKZUM010000156.1, on the reverse strand, counting down.
AATTAAATAATCGGCTATTGTCTTAGCTCTTTTTGAAGACAGTCGTTTGCTGGCAGATCCTTCTGATGCTACATGCCCCATAATGCCTAGATGCATATTTGGTTGTTCTTCCAAAAGTGCTGCTAATTCATCTAGTTCTCTTGTTGAAATATTTTCTAAAATAGATGTTTTATTTTTAAATTCAGCTTGAGTCAAAGCAACCGTTTTATTGTCTAATAAGTCTAGTTCGATTTTTTTAAAAGAACTAGTAAGCAATGCCGATCCAGGTCTGAAATTAATCTTATCAAAACAAACTTTCTGTTGATTAAAATGCCCTCCCGTAGAAGCAGTCACTCCCCAGAAAACTTCACCATCTCCTTGAAATATTTCTTGTACTATATCTTTTTTTATTCCAGCCATATACTGGCCATCAAAGAAAACCTCTAGCCGTTTGTCTAGGGCATTCCAAGAAATAATTACTTTATGTTCTTCACAATCTTCTATATTTCTTTTAAAGGAAATAGCTTTTGTTAATCCCTCTCGATGATTAATTAATCCATTTTGCAAAATAGCCATATGATCTTGATATGGGTCATTATTTTCTTGGTTGTGCCAAGTATCTATTTCGATTCCTATTGAGGGCGATACTGCTTCATAACCGATCCCTCCACCTTCTCTACCTAAAGCCATTTTGGGACTAAAGACGAATACAATTCCATCTGCCCCTTCTTGATCTTTACAGCCTAGAAATACATCCATCTCTACCTTAAAATTCTTATTTAGATCTATTTTATTTGGATAATAAATAGAACCACCTGCCCATGGCCGATCCTCCGTTAATTGAAAACAGTTATCAGATAACTTGGAAGCATTCGCAGACATTTTTATAATTTCTTTCATCAACTCCCAACCATTAATTTGTGCACTACTAGACGAAATAGCTTGGAAGAAAATAAAACTAATCAAAATTAAGAGTTGTGGTAATTTCATTAGAAAATATTTACTTTTAAAAAAAAATCTGATAATGATTCATTTCACTACTGTTTCTAACCAAACCGAATTAAAGGGAATACTTTCTCTACAAGCTAAAAACCTACCTACTAATATCTCCACAGAAGAAGCAAAAGAACAGGGCTTTGTAACCGTAAAGCATGATCTGGAATTATTAAGTGCTATGAATCAGCCATATCCACATATCATTGCTAAAAAAAATGACGTAGTAGTAGGATATGCTTTAGTCATGCTTCCGACATTTGGTAATGCCATCCCAGTATTAAGACCAATGTTTGAGAAAATAGATACACTTCACTTTAAAAATAAACCTTTAAAAGCTACTAATTATTTTGTAATGGGACAGGTTTGTGTCGATAAGACGTGTCGCCGTCAAGGTGTGTTTTCTGGTTTGTATCAACAAATGAAAGAAGAAATGTCTGGCCCATTTGATTGTATTATAACGGAAGTAGCTACCCGAAATATTCGGTCTATGAATGCACACCGACATATAGGATTTGAAGTGATTCATATTTACACAGTAGCGGAGGAGGAGTGGGCAATCGTAACTTGGGATTGGGAGAACTAAAATAAATATATTTGAAGGATCTAAGTAGTCTGACAAAAATAAATTAACATTTTTTTTTGACGTTAAAATTAATTTTGAACTCGCCATTATTGTAGTTTTCTAAAATATCATTGATCCCTTGATGTAATGTATCTTTACTTAGGTAGTGTTCTGGTTTGAGCCATTCCAATTTCATTTTTCTCCATAGTATTTCTATTAGATTCAAATGAGGAGAATAAGGAGGTAAATGAAATATAAAAAGCCCTTTTTCTTCCCACTGTTTAAGTTTATCATCTATGGATTTTGAAGTATGCCAAGGAGCATTATCCAATACGACTACTGTCATCTTTTTGATATCGGCTGCAAAGTCATCTAACCAATCAATAAGTGTCTGAGAGTTTACAGATTGAGTAGTTTGATAGCTGGTTAATTCTCCTTGTAAATTCATTAATCCAAATACATTTAGATTACCACCTTTTCTGCTAAGTATACCTCTTTGTTCTCCTTTACGAATCCAACCATAAGGTACATTTGGTTGTAAAGTAAAAGCAGTTTCATCACCATAGCGTAAGTCAATATACCCCAATAAGAACAACATAGTAAGGGTATCTAAAATCTCATATTTTTCTTTGTACTCTTCTGGATCTGGTTTTTTAGGGCATTCCTTTCGGAATCGCTTCCAAGTCCAGCCTTTTTTTTAAGTAGGCGTTGTAAAGTACGCTTAGACATCTTTTTGCCAAACTCTTTTTCTATAGCCACTAGGACGGGTTTTAGATTTTGTGAACTATTTTCTACTAAAGTCTCTATCCTTGTAATTTCTGTTTCATTCTCTATTTTTATAATCGCTGGGCGGCCTTTTCCTTTAGCTGTATGAAGACCAGATATTCCCTCTGCTTCGTATCTATTAAACCACTTAGCTATTGGTTGGCGACCGACTTGGTATATATTGGCGATTTCCTGTATCGTCTGCCCTTGGTCGCTTAAAAGAATATAATGGCAGCGTTGTCTGAACGTTGCTTTTTTACCAGTTTTTCTACCTTTTTCAAGCCAATCTCGTTCTTGGTCTGTTAA
>CAKZUM010000155.1 GCA_937921525.1 uncultured Saprospiraceae bacterium | reverse complement strand
CTAGCGTTCATCCTGAGCCAGGATCAAACTCTCCATTGTAAAGTTTGTGTCCTGATTACTCCAGAATTCTGTTATCTTAAATAACTAATTACTAAAGAACCAAGTTCTTTTTTTCAATTCAATTTACGCTGCTCGAAAATCACATTATCTCGCCAAGCATTATACTCAGCTAATAACACAACTTTTTAAAGTGCTAAAAATTTTCTTCCAACCTTGTCAAGGAACTTTTTATGAACTACTCGAAAGTAGTTTATCTTAATAAAGTGTTTAGCGAATAATATTTTCAGTTTCCACTAATCAAAGGGACTTAAAAAGCTTATTATAAATCACTTATTTTTTTCAATATAAAAACCAATTTTTTCAAATCGGATTGCAAAGATACAAGCTTTATTTAATAAAACAAGACTTGATTAAAAATAATTCAAAAAAGTTTCTTTTAACTTTCAATTCAAACTATTTCTCTTTCTAAAGGAGCGCAAAGATATAACTTCTTATTCTTTATGTCAAGGTCATTTAAAAAATAATTTATTTTTTTTGATAATCTGTTTCCAGATCACGTTTTGAAGGAGTTATGCACTGCATCTAATCATCTTTTACACTACTGGATATTTTTAGAATAGAGAGCAGAGAAGCGAGAACAGAGATAGATTTCGTTTAAAAAACTATGAAATTTCTTCATTTTATAAACGAAACCTGTCTCTATTCTCTATTCTCTATTCTCTATTCTCTGCTCTTTAAAATGTCCAGTAGTGTAATCATCTTTATTGGCTATGAAGTGACTTTCTAGAAAACAATTTTACTTTGTAAATATTGTAAATGTAACTGAATTAAAGATGCCTAGTATATATGAAGGTATTCTCTGTTGAGAATATAATTATATCTATAGCATCCCATATACAAATAATTTACTTTTGTGCCTTCTTTTAAAAATTAAGATCAATTACAAAAGGAAGGTATTACTAAATACAGGTTCCTAAATTGTTTTATAAATATATACCTTAATGAAAAAGCATAATTTTTACGCAGGTCCTGCAATCCTGCCACAGACAGTAATGCAACAAGCAAGTGAAGCTGCCAAAGAATTTGGTGGTTCTGGACTTTCTATATTGGAGATTTCTCATAGAAGTAAAGAATTTGCGGCAGTAATGGAGGAAATCATTAGTTCTACCAAAGAACTACTTGGATTACCAGAAGGCTACGAAGCCTTATTTCTTACAGGTGGTGCTAGTTCTCAATTTTATATGACTGCTATGAACTTATTACCATCAGATGGTAATGCCTGCTATGTAGATACAGGAGCGTGGTCTACTAAAGCATTAAAAGAAGCTAGAGCTTTTGGTGGGGTAAGTGTACTAGCCTCTTCTAAGGATAAGAATTATTCTTATGTTCCTAAGGATTATACCGTACCTTCTGATGCTACTTACTTACACCTGACTAGTAATAATACTATTTTCGGTACGCAGCTAAAAGAGTTTCCAAAGACGAAGGCTCCTATCGTTTGCGATATGTCTTCTGATATATTTAGTCGTCCACTAGATATTAAGAAGTTTGGCGTTATCTATGCGGGCGCACAGAAAAACTTAGGCCCTGCTGGCGTTACACTAGTTATTGTGAGAAAAGATTTATTGAATAAGGTGGATCGAGTAATTCCTACCATGCTTGATTATAACACGCATATCAAAAAGGAGTCTACCTTTAATACACCTCCTGCTTTCCCAATCTATGTCTCTATGTTGACCATGCGTTGGTTAAAAGAAAATGGTGGAGTAGCAGCTATGGAGAAGAAAAATCAGGAAAAAGCAGGTATACTATATAATGAGATTGATAGTAATCCATTGTTTGAAGGTGCTGCGGCAAAAGAGGATCGTTCTTTAATGAATGTTACTTTCTTATTAAAAGAAGATAAATTACAAGATAAATTTTTAGAGGCTTGTGCTGCTGCTGGATGTGTGGGTATAAAAGGACATAGGTCTGTGGGTGGCTTTAGAGCGTCTATTTATAATGCGATGCCGAAGTCTAGTGTACAGGTATTAGTGGATGTGATGAATGATTTTGGTAAGAAGCATGGGTAAGAGAAGAGAAGTCAGATGTCAGATCGTTCTAGTTAGCTTGCGCTAACGGAACTATCAGATGTCAGATCAGATGTAGGCGAGGCTGAAAATCATAAATTTTATATTATAAATCGTACTTCATATATCCATCACACTTTGAGCTAGATGGATGTATGATTTATGATGTAAGATATCTGATTTATGATTTAATCATGCCCAAGACCTCTACAAAAAAAATAAGGGACAACCGCGTAATGCAGTTGCCCCTTTTTTGTTGGATATAGGAAACTCTAAGCTCCTAAATAGTTTTTTAATAATTTACTTCTTGAAGTTGAGCGTAATTTATTAATAGCCTTGTCTTTTATTTGTCTTACCCTTTCTCTAGTCAAACTAAAGCGTTCGCCAATATCTTCCAATGACATTGGGTGTTCTATTCCGATTCCAAAATAAAACTTAATCACTTCACATTGACGCTCTGTTAGTGTACTTAAAGAACGTTCAATTTCGTTTCGTAGAGATTGTTTGTATTCTAATTCTTGATCTGTCTTTCCAGTAGTTCTATTTTCTAGAACATCTAAAAGCGAATTGTCTTCCCCATCTGCAAAAGGCGCATCCATTGATACATGTCTAGCTGCCACTCCTAAAGTAGTCTGAACCTCTTCTGTAGGTATTTCTAACAATTCAGCTAATTCATCAGCAGATGGCTCTCTTTCAAAAGATTGCTCTAATTCTGAAAAAGCTTTATTGATTTTGTTTAAAGATCCCACTTTGTTTAATGGTAATCTTACAATTCTTGATTGCTCTGCAAGTGCTTGAAGGATGGATTGTCGAATCCACCATACTGCATAGGAAATAAACTTGAAACCTCTAGTCTCATCAAATCGTTGCGCTGCTTTGATCAAACCCAGATTTCCTTCATTGATTAAATCACTTAAGGAAAGTCCTTGATTTTGATATTGCTTTGCAACAGATACAACGAATCTGAGATTAGCTTTAGTCAATTTTTCTAGGGCAGCTTGATCTCCTTGTTTTATCTTCTTCGCTAATTCTACTTCCTCTTCAGGAGTTAATAAATCGACTTTCCCTATTTCTTGTAAATACTTTTCTAAAGATTGGCTCTCACGATTTGTAATAGATTTGGTAATCTTAAGTTGCCTCATGATAGGAGTATTTTTGTGTTTTTGGAGATTTGAAAATTGAAATTTTGGTATTGACCAGGATCTGATGGGAACGAAGGATTTTATTTTTAATATTCTTCGTTGCTATGGAAGTCTATTTCGGATAAAGTTGATACTTAAAAACAATATTTCATTACAATCAACTACGACAAAAGTAAGCGAATTAAGCACTAGAATCAAGACTTATTTAAAATCTCAGAACGAATATGTCTTAAATAAAAAAAATAACGAGCTTAAATATTATTTTATACGCCTAATCTTTAAGTAACTATATATTTTTTTTTACATAAACAATGAAGATAAAGTTCTATCAAATATTTTTTTTCAAACTACATTAGAAATTAAACCATATATATTATTAAAATCCCTTAATTCATGTATAAGGTCTTGCTATTTAATGAAAAGAATATCCGAAAGACTTTCTATCTAATTTAAAAAATATTAGTACAATATTGATATAAACTCTCAAAATATGCTTAGAAATGGTTCAATAATAAATGTACATTCTTCTACTTGTTATTTTTCCTTTCTGCTGCGTTGAAAAGCCTCGTCGATGCTAGGCATCGCCTACGTTTTTCGCCTTGCATAAAGAAAAAATAACGGCGCATAAAAACGAC
>CAKZUM010000154.1 GCA_937921525.1 uncultured Saprospiraceae bacterium | reverse complement strand
CGCAAGTTGGCTCTAATTATTTTTCTGTTTGAGGAATTTAAAAAATCAGTGCATAGCAGGGCTACGGACTTATTTTTTAAGTTTCTCAAACTGGAAAAGAATAGAGGCAGATGCGGAAGTTATTGTTTTGTTGTTACTTAGAGGAAAAAAAGAACGCCCGACTATGCGGGCGCCTAAAAGTCTTTTAACCAAAACTCAATACATATTTATATTCAATATGTGTGCCAAGTTTTAGTTTTCGTAGTTAGTGTTGTTTATAATTTATTGATAATCAACTAAAAATAAAATATATTTTTTATTATTTATTTAAGAAATACAAATGGCAAGAATAAAATTAGAAGATGATTTCAAAAAAGCCATTGCAGGATTGTCCCATAAGCAAAAAGATCGCTTGTTATTTCGTCTAATTGCGAAAGACAAAGCATTGGTGGCCAAACTGCACTTTGAATTAATAGAAGCAGAGCAAGGTGTGACCAAAGAAGATCGCCGAGCAGCCGTAGAAGAAGAACTGATAAATGCTTTAGAGGGGTATAAAAATCATTACTATTCTCCCGGTTATCTATTATTAAATATTCGAGATTTAAGTGGAAGGATTAATCGGCATGTAAAAGCTACGAGTGATAAATATGGAGACGTCTACCTTAATTTTTTAATGCTTAATCATACCTATAGAATATTCGCCGATCAATTAAGAGAAGCCTCGCCCAGCAGATCGAATACCTTTGACAAGTATGTCGTCAAAAGAGCAATGCGTTTACTCAATCAATTGGTAAAAATGCATGAAGATCATTTTCTAGATTTTGAAGAACCGATGAAAGAGCTAGGCAATCATATTGGGAATCAGCATAACACAATGAATGTGGCGATAAATTTAGGCTTAGACGTTAATTATCTATTGATTCCAGAAAGATTAAGATAAGTAAAGGTAGCTTAGACCCCTAGTCTGAGTAGAACAGAACTACGGAGTAGTTAAACACGAATAACCTCGGATGAAACCCGAGGAAGAAAAAACAACCATGAAAGAAGAAAAAATAGCCTGCCCCAAATGCGATTGGGAACCAGATGGCGGAGAATACTGGGGATGTAGCACTTGTGGACATACATGGGATACTTTCAAAACAGCAGCGCGTTGTCCCTCTTGTGGCACGCAATATCGCCATACCCAATGTATCCCTCACGCAGGAGGTTGTAATCAATCCTCCCCACATATAGACTGGTATCGTCATCTAGACGATTGGCTAAAAGAAGAGATCGAAAGTATTGAGATCATTATAGCAGAGCCAGCCAAAATTTGAATCAATGATGCTATAGTTTGGAGCATTGTTTGTTGCATAGTCTAAAGAGCTTGTCTAAAGATAGGAGGTAACCTATAATGTTTTTTTCTCTATATCTCCGCAACTTTTCCTAACTTTGTCCTAACGATTCAAGGTATTAAAGTTTATTCAAAATAAAGTTAAGTACCGACTCATAACAAGATCAATGGAGGATTTAAAATCACAAATAGATATAGATAAATTACCCAAGCATATTGCGGTGATAATGGATGGGAACGGAAGATGGGCAAAAGCACAAGGGAAACCGAGAGTTTTTGGACATCGACATGGCGTAAAAGCCGTGCGGGAAGTGACAGAAGCCGCAGCAGAAGTTGGGATTAGATATTTGACCTTATACGCTTTCTCCACAGAAAATTGGAATCGACCTACGCTAGAAGTGACTACCTTGATGAGGTTATTAGTAGATACCATTAGTAAAGAAGTAAAAACTTTAAATAAAAATAATATTCGCCTAAGAACCATAGGAGATTTATCTAGATTACCTAATGCTACTAGAAAGGCATTATTAAAAGGTATGGAAGATACAAAGGACAATACTAGAATGGATTTGATTCTAGCCCTTAACTATAGTGGCCGTTGGGATATTGTTAATGCAGTAAAACAAGTCGCTGGAGCAGTGAAAGCAGGAGATATGTCTATTGAAAATATTGATGAAACTAGCTTTAAAGCAGCCTTAAGCACTAGAGAATTTCCTGATCCAGAACTAATGATTCGGACGAGTGGCGAAACTAGACTGAGTAATTTTCTGCTTTGGGAGCTTTCCTATGCCGAATTTCAGTTCTTACCTATATTTTGGCCTGATTTTCAAAAAGCACATTTATACAATTCTATTCTAAATTTTCAAAATAAAGAACGTCGTTTTGGTATGATTAGCGAGCAATTACTAGGGCGTTGATAAATATCAAAGTCAGATACAGGATAAATTCAAATAGTAAATTCTCAAGAAAGTCAACTAAACTCTGGTTTTCGTAAGCATTTCTCCTCCTTTTCTTATCACACCTCTTCTTACCTGTAAGACCATTGCTTCATCGACGTTTATTCTATTTTTTACCCCACTAAGACTGGTTGATGTTAAATAGTGTTAAGAAAAACGTTAATTAGCCTCGAATAATTCTTTCTATTCGTTCAATGATTAATTTTTACGACCTTTGCGCTTTTTAGTGCAAAGGAGTTTTATTAATCCGAACTTCTCATTGCCTTGAATAATATATTTCGGCGAAAAGATACATACCTTGATGAAAAAACATACGATACTATTGTTTTTATGCTTACTAGCTTGGAGTGGTGGGCAGTTATTGGCACAAGAAGAAGGATTAGTTCCTAATCTTGACTATGCAGACGCTAAAGATTACGAAATTGGTGGGATAGAAGTGGTCGGTAATAGCTTTAGTGATGCCAATGCGTTAAAATCTATTGCTAAACTAAAAATTGGCAATAAAATACGAGTGCCTGGTACTTCCATCAGTAACGGTATTCGTTCTCTATGGAAACTACGTTTATTTACAGATGTTCAAATATATGCCACTAAAATAGTCGGCGATGTCGTGTTCTTAGAACTAAAAGTACAAGAGCGTCCAAGATTAAGCACTTATTCCTATACAGGGGCAAAGAAATCTCGCCACGAAGATCTAAATGATATTGTTATTGGTCACCTTACAAAAGGAGGGATAGTTACTGATTCTGAAAAAACCAATGCAGTTAATGGTATCAAAAAATACTATAAGGATAAAGGCTACTTTGATGCCATAATAAAAGTAGAAGAGGTAACGGATACCAACAGAACTAATTCTGTTCGCTTGGTTTTCGATGTAGATAAGAAAGACAAAGTAAAGATTCAAGATATTACCTTCTCTGGTAATACGGTGAAAGATAAAAAGCTTTTAAAGAAATTAGAAGAAACCAAACCGAAGCGTAAAATATTCTCTTCTTCAAAGTTGATTACTAAAGACTATGAGGCAGATAAAAAATTGTTGATCGCTTACTATAATACTTTAGGGTTTAGAGATGCTAGAATTACGAGTGATAGTATTTGGCGAGAGGAGGATGGAGATTTGAGAATACACATGAATATAGAGGAAGGTAATCAGTATTACTTCCGAAATATCACTTGGAAAGGAAATTCTATTTATAAGGATGAAGATTTATACAAAGTATTAGGTATTGAGAAAGGCGATATTTTCAATAAAGAATTGTTAGATACTAGATTGAATTTTGCGCAAGATGGAAGAGATGTGAGTACACTCTATATGGATAATGGTTATTTATTTTTTAGTGTTGATCCAGTAGAGGTAGCCATTATTGGTGATTCTATTGATTTAGAGATGCGTATCTATGAAGGCCCCCAAGCAACGATTGATAAGGTAACGATTACGGGTAACGATAGAACCCATGAACACGTGGTTCGCCGAGAATTAAGAACCTTACCGGGTCAGAAATTTAGCCGTTCTAATATTATCCGTTCGCAAAGAGAAATTATCAACTTAGGATATTTTAATCCAGAATCTTTAGGCATCAATACCCCTGTAAATCCACAACGAGGAACTGTAGATGTAGAATATACCGTAGAAGAAAAACCTTCGGATCAACTGGAATTGTCTGCTGGTTGGGGTGGTTTTCAAGCCAGAGTTATTGGTACTCTGGGTGTAACGTTCAATAATTTCTCTCTTAGAAATTTATTCAATAAAGAAGCTTGGCATCCACTGCCACAAGGAGACGGGCAACGTTTGTCTTTAAGAGCTCAAACAAATGGTAACTTCTTTCAGTCTTATAACTTCTCTTTCACAGAACCGTGGTTAGGAGGTAAGAAACCAAACGCATTAACTGTAGCTGGATCTTATACCCTGTTAACAAATGGTCTGAACAATGAGAGTGCAGGTTTTAATAAGCTATCTATATTAAGAGGTGCCGTTAGTTTAGGAACTAGATTGAAATGGCCAGATGATAACTTTATTTCTAGTACGTCTTTAAGTATATCAGAAATTAATTTGGTAAATAGACCAACCATCCGATTAGAAGATGGCACTTTTCTGAGCAATGGAAATTTCATCAATCTTTCTATTAATCAAACTATTGCTAGAACTTCTATAAGTGATCCATTATTTCCAACTAGTGGTTCCAAAATTCAATTGTCTGTACAATTAACGCCTCCTTATTCGTTATTTAATAATAAGGATTATGACGATATTACACCAGAGGAAAGATTCCGATTCTTGGAGTATCAGAAATGGAAGTTTGATGCAGAATGGTATACTTCTCTTGTTGGAAAACTGGTATTAAAAGCATCTGCTAAGATCGGTATATTAGGTAGTTATAACTCTAGAACAGGTACCTCTCCATTTGAAAGATTTGAATTAGGAGGCGATGGATTATCTAATCAGAGTTTTGCCTTTACAGGAAACGAAATTATCTCCCTGAGAGGATATGAAGTAGAAGATATTCCAGCGACTCAAGATGGAGGTGCACCGATTTATGATAAATTTACCTTGGAACTTCGGTATCCTTTATCTACCAATCCGAATTCTACCATCTATGCATTATTATTTGCACAAGGGGGTAACGCATGGAAAACAATTGGTGAGTTCAATCCATTTGATTGGAAGCGATCTTTTGGAGGTGGTTTAAGAGTATTCTTACCGATGTTCGGTACGCTAGGATTTGATTATGGATTCGGATTTGATAATGAAGGCATTCGAATTGCTAATCCTGATGCAAGACTTTGGGATTATGGTAATTTCAATATTATCCTTGGTTTTGAGCCAGAATAAATATGATTTTATAGTTTTTATAAAAAAGGCCCTAAGATATGCTCTTAGGGCCTTTTTTTAGTGTAGCCCAGAATTTATTCTGGATGACTATCTACGGCCGTTGTAACCCAGAATTTATTCTGGACGACTATCGAGCGAAGCGCAGATAATAAAAAAGTAAATTTGTGCTATGACTGATTATTCTACAGAATAAATTCTGTGTTACTTGAATACAGAATAAATTCTGTGTTACTGAAGCAACTGTTGGATAGCTTTAACATACTTTCTTGAAACAGGGATCGTTTGATCTAAATCTAACAAATCCAATTGCAGCCCTCGGCTATTCCCCTCGACTTGCTTAATCTGATTAATGTTAACCATATAAGAGCGATGGCAACGAAATATGGAAGGTAATTCAATCTGATGTTCTAATTTTGTCAAGGTTGATCGGAGTAATTTTTTTTGAATTTTTTCTTTTTCCTTATAATAGATACAAACGTAATTGTCGGAGCTTTCTAATAAAATTAGGTCTCTAGGCCTTAATTTAATCCATTCACTTTTATTATCAGAAAATAAACTTAAAAACTCTGGATTATTAGCAGTAACATTAGTGGTATTGATAGATTCGGGTGGTGTAGGCTTTTGTTCTTGTACAGACTGTTGTAATGCACTAGCTCGTCGAAGATTCCGCCTTAATAGCCAATTTTCTAACAAAATGGTACTAATCATCACAGGAATAGCGGCTAGTGCAATCGTGCTATAGGTAATTCGCCATAAGCCCATCCACGTAAAGTTGTCAAAATGCGTCCAATAATTTTGATAAATGAATACGCCAAGTATCACCGCCAAGACATCGTACATCGTCCAAAGAATAGATTTACCAATTGTCCACTTTTTTAAGTCAATAGGTAGTATTTTTGAAATTAAAAAATGGTTAAACGCTAGTACAAGACTAACCACTAATCCTAATCCTGCGTTAATAAAAGGCGTATTGGTTAAAAATATATCTTGAAAGGGTTTAAATATGGGTAAAAATATGGCGACAAATAAGCCATGAAACAAAATCACCACCCAACGCATCTCCCAATCTTCCATCACAGGGAAAGGGCGTCGGAATAAGTCAATTATTCCACTGAGTAAGCCAGCCCTCTCAAATGGTTGTAGTGGTTGCGAATTCATTTATTGATTAAGTATAACAGTTTTATTAAATGACAATCTCCTTTTTTAAGAAAAGCTCCTGGGCGTTTCTAGGTATTTTATTGCTCGCCCAATGTGAGGAACCTATTCTGACTCCAAAACCAAGAGCATACCCAAAAGTAGACTATCCTGAGAGAAAGTATCAACAATTTTCAGAAGATTATTGTCAAATGACTTTCCAATACCCTACTTACGCAAAGATAGAACAAGATCAATTCTTTTTTGGAGAGCGTGCGCCGGATGATTGCTGGTTTAATATCAATTTTCCTGATTTTGATGCTGCATTGCACTGTAGTTATGTGCCTATAGACAACAAAAAGAATACCATAGAAACGCTTCAAAAAGATGCTTTCAAAATGACCGATTGGCATAATAAGAAAGCTTCTTACATAGAAGACAACTTTTTTGAAAATAAGCACCAAGTCATTGGGATGACCTTTGATGTAGAAGGGGCAGTGGCTTCTCCCGTACAATTTTATTTGACAGATAGCTTACAACAGAAGCACTTTTTACGAGGTGCCTTTTATTTTAATAGTCGAGCAGAACCAGATTCTTTGGCACCAATCCTTACTTTTGTGAAAGAAGATATTCGACAAATGTTGACTACTTTTAAATGGAAAAATTGAATTACGTTTAGTAAACGTTATCCCCTTTAAAACCTCTTTAAATACACAGATATATAGAACAATAACATGAAGTATATTTTTTTAATTATCCTCTTTTGCACTTACTTTTTAAGCCCAACACCAGAATCGACCAACTATGCTTTTGAGAAGCATTCTGTATCAGAGGTCTTAACCAAATTAGGAGATAAATCTATTAAGTTTCCACCACAGTATCAGTTGAGAAATGTAAGTATAGAGAATGGAAAACGCTTATTTCATACTGGTTTTTCAACAAAGTCAAGTGGAAAAAGAACCAAGAAACAGAGTAAGCATTTTGTTTGTACCTCTTGTCATAATGTGGAAAGAGAAGATCCAGATATGAGTGTAACGGATCCGCAGGCTCGCTTAGAATATGCCAAGGAAAAAGGTATTCCTTTCTTACAAGGCACCACTATGTATGGCGCTGTAAATAGGGAGAATTTTTATAATGGCGACTACTATAAAAAATATGGCGATCTGGTTTTAAAAGCCCGTAACAATATCTATGAAGCGATTCAACTATGTGCGGTAGAATGTGCCCAAGGCAGAAAACTCAAGCAATGGGAATTGGAGTCTATTCTAGCCTACCTCTGGACCTTAGAATTACAATTTGACGATTTGATCTTATCTGATGATGAAAAAGATTTTATCGAAACAGCCATGAAAGAGGACATCCAAAAAGACAGTGCCATCGCTATCATCAAATCTAAATACCTAAAAGGGGCCCCTGCCACTTTCATCCTTCCACCTGAAAACAGAAAAACAGGAGAAGCCTACGTTGGTGATCCACAAAATGGAAAGTTGGTCTATGATTTAAGTTGTAAGCATTGTCATGAAAATGAGCGCTATTCTTTCTTTGCTTTGGATGATTCCAAATTAAGTTTTCGGCATTTAAAAAAGCATCTGCCTACCTATAGCAGATATTCGATGTACCAAGTTACTCGATGGGGTACTTCTCCACTTCCGGGAAAAGGTAGTTATATGCCGCATTATACTAAGGAAAAAATGTCGGAACAGCAGTTGCAGGATTTGCGGGCGTATGTATTGCAGCAGGCAGAGTAATTTTTACAAAATAGATTTTTTTTTACCACATAGATACATAGGCCACATAGTGGGATGCAACTATGTGGCCTATGTATCTATGTGGTAAAATAACCTACATGTTGTTCAATCCTAAGTTAACATAAACCTAAAATCAAAAATACCTGCCTCCTCAAATAAGTTTTCCAACTTAAATACGTTAAGATAACAAGTAATTCGATCTTTGGTACTTTGTTTGTAATATGTATAAAAGTTACAATTTATTGAATTACTTAATGTATTTTATACCGATTAGTAACAACTATTGAGAAAACATCCCATAACATTTAAGTAAGCTATGACAAAACAGCTTTACCCCCTACAAGTCCTATGCGTGTTCCTTATCGCATTCACCCCTTCCTTGCTTTCTGCACAATGTATTTCTGGTAACTGTAC
>CAKZUM010000153.1 GCA_937921525.1 uncultured Saprospiraceae bacterium | reverse complement strand
ACTTTAGATTGTTTGCAAATATGAAAAAGCTCAGAAGCCAAGCCGTCTGAAATATCAATCATAGAAGTAGGAATGAGATTGTTTTTCTCAAAGGCACGAATCATATCTCGTCTAGCCTCTGGTTTTAATTGCCGTTCTACCAAGAATTTATGCTCGTCCAGTTGAGGCTTCATATCTGGATTAGCTAGAAAAACTTGTTTCTCTCGTTCTAGTAATTGTAAGCCTAAATAAGCTGCCCCTACATTTCCAGTAATACAAATAATATCTCCTTCTTTTGCACCATTCCTATAGCATAGCTTTTCTTTTTTTCCTTGACCAATGGCGGTAACACTAATGTAAAGCCCTTTTGGGGAGGAAGTAGTATCTCCGCCAACTAAGTCCACATTATACTTTTCGCAAGCCAAATTGATACCACTATATAGTTCTTCTAAAGCTTCTACAGAAAAACGATTAGATAAGGCAATCGACACCGTAATTTGTTTAGGAGTCGCATTCATCGCATAGATGTCGGATATATTTACTACCACTGCCTTATAGCCCAAGTGCTTCAAAGGCGTATACATTAAATCAAAATGAATACCTTCCACTAATGCATCTGTGGAGACGACCGTCAAATAGTCTTTGTTATCAATAACTGCCGCATCATCTCCAATTCCTTTTTTGCTAGAACGATTCCCTAAACTTATATTTTTTGTCAAATGTTCAATTAGTCCAAATTCTCCTAATTCGTTGACATCTGTTCTTTTTTGTTCTTCCTTTGCCATGTGCTATTTGAAATGTTTTTAGATTAAGCTCTAATTTTGATTTCGCAAAAATACAAATAAAATAAGCCAATAAATCGTTAACAAGTAGGTCGAGTAAGGTTTTCTTTCCTGCTTTTTGTACATTTGATTATTGGCAACAAGCTAAGGAATGGTTTCTAATAAATTTTAATAGAAAAAGTCGAAAAGAAATACATGATATTAAGAGGAGAACAGTTAATTAAAAAATACGGTAAGCGAACGGTAGTGCAAGGAGTCTCCTTAGAAGTAAACCAAGGAGAAATTGTTGGTTTGTTAGGACCAAATGGGGCAGGGAAAACCACTACTTTCTATATGGTGGTGGGTTTTATAAAACCAAATGGAGGGCAGGTCTTTTTGGATAATGACGACATTACGGCCTTACCTATGTACAAGCGTGCCCAGCGTGGTATTGGCTACTTGCCACAAGAACCTTCCGTTTTTAGAAAATTAAGTGTAGAGGATAATATCAAAGCGGTATTAGAAATGACGAAATTAAGTCCAAAAGAACAGGACGAGCGACTAGAATTATTGATAGACGAATTTACTTTACATAAGGTGCGTAAGAGTATGGGCGATACGCTTTCAGGAGGGGAACGTCGTCGGACAGAGATTGCTAGAGCACTGGCTACTAATCCTAGCTTTATTTTATTAGATGAGCCTTTTGCTGGAATTGACCCAATTGCGGTAGAAGATATTCAGTCGATTGTTGCTAAATTGCGAACTAGAAATATAGGTATTCTTATCACCGATCATAATGTCCAAGAGACCTTATCTATTACCGATCGAGCTTACTTAATGTTTGAAGGAAATATTTTGAAAGCAGGTACAGCAGAGGAATTGGCTGCTGATGAGATGGTCAGAAAAGTGTATCTCGGAATGAATTTTGAGTTGCGGAAAAAAGTACTGTGATTTTTTGATTTTTCTGATTTTGAGATTGTTACACTCTAACTATATGTAATAGATACATTACTGGATATTTTTGAGAGTAGAAATGAGAGAAGAAAATTGAGACCGCATTTGTTTTATAAACAATCAGATTTTGTTGTTTGTAAACGAATACAGTCTCTATTCTCGCTTCTCTGCTCTCTGTTCTAAATAAAAATCTAAACGAGCTATTGAGAAAACTAAACACGAACACACCTATCCTGCATTGGAGGGAGATTCCCCTAGTGCGCCTACTCCTACCATTTGTTGTTGGGATCTATCTGACAGAATTTTTCCATTCTTTTCAGCAAGAATTTGTATGGCTTTTATTTGGCTTATTGATAGGCTTATATAGTTTAGGGCAGGCTTCTTTTGCTTTTAAAAATCGCTGGCTTTCTGGAATATATATTAGTTTTTTCTTTTTGCTATTAGGCTATACAATCTCTTCGCATCATGATGAACGAACTGCCGATACTTACTTTGCTAACTACCTTGAAAAAGAAAATAAAGTACTAGGAACAGTCGTAAGCTATCCAAAAGAAAACAAGGAGTACCTAAGATTTAATTATGCGCTGGAAGCTATTCAAGGAAAGGATGGAAAAAATTATACTTGTACTGGAACGATACAAGTAGCTTTTAAAAAATCGTCTGTCAATGTTTTGCCCGATTATGGAGATCAACTATTTTTAGTAGGGAATATACAAACCATTCAAGGCCCTAAAAATCCTGCTACCTTCGACTACTGTCAGTATTTACATTTTCAAAATATTCACTATCAGATTTTTGTAGATACTCTGAACTGGAAAATCCTAAAACGAGATCAAGCATTAAGCGTTTTTCAGACAGCACATTCTATCCAACAAAATTTAATTAAGAGATTGGCAGACAATATGCGATCTATTGAAAGTTTTGCTATCGCAGCAGCAATGGCTTTGGGATATAAAGAGGCGATGACAGTAGATATAAAATCGGCATATTCAGAAAGTGGGGCGATTCATATATTAGCAGTATCTGGTTTACATGTTGGCGTTTTAAGTGAAGTCTTATTGTTTTTATTAAGTTTGTTTAGGAGTCGTAAGAAGTATTGGAAATGGATAAAATATATTATTTCTCTATTACTAATATGGACTTTCGTAGTACTTGTGGGGGCAACAGATTCTGTCGTGCGAGCTGGTATTTTATTTTCTTTTATTAATTTTGGTAGATTGACCAGAAGGGATATTCATTCTTTGAATGCTTTGGCAGCGGCAGCATTTATTATCTTGGTAGTCGATCCTTATGCGTTATTTCAGGTTGGTTTTCAGTTTTCTTTTTTAGCTGTAATAGGAATTATTGCAGGATTTAAAAGTATCTATAATTTATGGACACCAAAATTTAAAGTAGTTCATTTCTTTTGGCAGCTAACCGCCATAGGCATTAGTGCGCAGTTATTTGTATTGCCTTTATCTGTTTATTACTTTCATCAATTACCACTTTATTCCGTTCTGTCTGGTTTATTGGTTGTTCCATTTGCGGCCATAATTTTATATACCACAATTGTTCTATTAATCAGCAGTTATTTCAGCACCTCATTAGCCAGTGTTATTGGTATGGGATTGTCAGGGGTGATAGCCTTACAAAATGAATTCTTATTTACGATACAGAAAATTCCTTATCATAGTATTCAAGGAATCTGGTTAGAATGGTATGAAGTATTTTTAATTTATGGTATAATACTGAGTTTATTATTGCTCATCCGAACTAAGATAGCTACTTGGTTGCAAGTGATTTTATGTTGTATGAGTGTATTATTGGGAATCCAAACTTGGCAACTAACAAATAGCTATCAACAACAACTGATAGTGATATATGCACTACCAAAAGATACGGTAATAGATTTTGTTGATGGTAGAAAATTAGTGAGCTGGCAATCTGATTCGATCCCAGAAAAGACAATGGATTTTAATGTAGAGCCAAACAGGTGGGCAATGAATATTCAAGAAGAAAAAATAATTGCACCCGATAATGTCTTTGAATCTAAGCGACTATATATTGATACCTCTTACCTGCAATTTGGAGATCGGAAATTAGTTATTGTGGATGATGCTTTATCGAAATCTTCTATTCCTCAAGCGGCACTAGATTGTACCTATGTATTAGTGAGAGACAATCCAAAAATAGTTATTAAAGAAGTGTTAGCTAATTATAATATGGACTTAATTATTTTTGATGGGTCGAATAAGCGATATAAAATAGAAGCGTGGAAAAAAGAATGTGAAGCGATAGGACTCAGCTATCATGATGTAAAAGAAGAAGGAGCTTTTATGGATGATTTTACTAGTCAAACATTCTCTTCTGCCAAACCAAGGATTTCCTCTAAATAGCGACGATGATTGGCTAATCTAGGTATTTTATTTTGCACGCCAAATTTTCCTCTAGATCGCATCCATGCGTGAAAAGTACCTTTGGGCAGTACAGTAAGTTTTAGTTGATTGAGTGCCATGTTTTTAAAACGTTTAGCCTCATAATCAGAATTTATCTGCTGCAAGTTTTCATCTAAACGCTTTGTAAAATCTTCTACATTCAAAGGATGATGTTCAAATTCAATCAGCCAGTGATGCCCTCCTTTACCTTCCTGTGAAAAATAGATAGGGGCTACTGTATACTCTGCTACCATGGAACGAGTCTGCTGACAAGTAATGGCTATAGCCTTATCTGTATTATCTACCATGACCTCTTCTCCGAAAGCATTGACGAATTGCTTAGTGCGACCAGTAATTTTTATTTTATAGGGATAGATAGAGGTAAAGCTGACTGTATCTCCAATTTTATATCTCCACAAGCCTGCGTTGGTGCTGACGACCATTGCATAATTCTTTCCTAGTTCTACCTCTTGTAATGGGATGGCTGTCGGTGCTGCTTTATCCCATTCTTCCATTGGTAGAAATTCATAATAGACCCCATTATTTAGTAAAAGCAGCATATCGTCATCCTCTGGATTTAATTTTAAAGAAAAGAAACCTTCAGAAGCATTATAGATTTCCATGTAGGTAAAATCCTCTTTAGGAATAAATTGTTTGAATTGTTCTTTATACGGGGCAAAGCCGACTCCGCCGTGTGCATAAACACTTAGGTTAGGCCATATTTGACTAATATTTTCTTTGCCAGTTATTTCTAATAATTTTCTAAATAATACAATCGTCCAAGTAGGCACACCAGCAATCATATTGATGCTGGTATCGTCTTTAGTCAATTGGGCAGTGCGCTCGATTTTTTCTTCCCAATTGGGCATGAGTGCCGTTTTGAAATCAGGTGCAAAAAAAGGTCGCCCGACCCAAGGCATCCGATGTGCCATAATCGCAGATACATCCCCTATGGTCGTTTTGGGATAAGGTTCAAAGGTCTCCAAACTACCCACCATTAATAGATTCTTGTCTGCAAAAGTTCTAGCATTGGGATTATGGTGATAGAGGATAGTGGTCGTATCCCAATTACCTCGAATATGGTTGGAAAATAAATTTTGATCCGTTAGGGGAACGTATTTACTTTTATCACTGGTTGTACCAGAAGACTTAGCAAACCATTTGACTTTACCTCCCCACAAAACATCTTTTTCGCCATACATCATTCGTTCTATATATGGCTTTAGTTGGTCATAGTCAGATATTGGTACTTGTGTAGCGTACTCTTTTTGACTTTTAATGGATTTATATCCAAATTCCTGTCCCCACTTAGTGTGCTTACTAGCAGCAATTAACTCTCTAAGCACCTGCTGTTGTACTTTATGAGGCTGCTCCATAAACGTTCTGATTCGCGCCATACGTTGACGCAGATACCAGCGCATTATTTTATTAATTCTTTCTTTCATCAGCAGGTACGGACCAAAATTGGTTAAAATTGGGTTGTTATAAGCTACGCTCCTTTAAGAAAAAGAGACAGCTTAATTTCTTATCTACAGACATGGTCGGGGCTATGCCCCTTTGGAATTTCTTTGATAATGATAAAAGAGCATCGCTCTGACCCTGTCTGTAGAAAAATGTTTTATCGACGACTATATAAGAGTATGTCTAAATTTCTACTTCCTGATAACCAGCATTTTTTAGACATACTCTAAGGAGCGTAGCTTCGTCCCTGTAAAAAAGAGTATGCTATCTATTTTTTTGGTAATATTTGAGTTCTTGATTCGCATAATCTAATATAAAAGTAGATAAATAATCGTATTTCTAGATAGTGATGGGAGAATAATTATTTCCAAAAGTAATAATATAATGGTTGGTGAAATAGTGGTTTTACTGTTTGGTTTTAAGCCTTTCTTGAACTTTCTAGCGATTCTCTTTATTTTCGCAACTTTTCTATACGTTTTGAGGTATTGAAGTTGTAAGTAGAATAGAGAGCAGAGAAGCGAGAACAGAGACAGATTTCGTTTGAAATTGAAAAATCTTCGTTTTTAATCGAAATCTGTCTCTGTTCTCTATTCTCTGCTCTCTACTCTAATTAATTAGACTCTTAAATTAAAATCATATGAGTAGGCGCAAAGAAATTGTAACTATATTAAAAGATCCTCAAATAGGGGAGCGAGTTACTGTTAAAGGTTGGGTTAGAGCATTTCGAAATAATAAGTTCGTTGCACTAAATGATGGTTCTTGTTTTAAAACTCTACAGGTGGTGATTGATTCCGATGTTATATCAGAAGATATTATAAAGAGAGTGGGTTTTCATGCTTGTATTGCAGTCACAGGGAAATTATTAGAATCTCAAGGGGCGGGGCAAGCAGTAGAGTTGCAAGCGGATAGTATTGAAATATTAGGAGAAACAGATTTGAGTACTTACCCATTGCAGTCTAAGAAACAGTCTATGGAGTTTCTTCGAGAGAAGGCACACCTTAGAATGCGGACAAATACATTTAGTGCGGTTTTTAGAATTCGCCATGCCGTAGCGTTTGCGATCAATAAATATTTTAATGATAAGGGGTATTATTATTTACATACGCCAATTATCACTGGCTCAGATGCAGAAGGGGCAGGGGAGATGTTTCGGGTAAGTACGTTGGACCCTAAAGGCGCACCTATTGCAGAAGATGGAAGTATTGATTGGAAGCAAGACTTTTTTGGTAAACAAACTAATCTGACGGTATCTGGGCAATTGCAAGCAGAGATAGGCGCATTAGCATTGGGAAAGGTGTATACCTTTGGCCCTACTTTTAGGGCAGAAAACTCTAATACTTCTCGACACTTGGCAGAATTCTGGATGATTGAGCCAGAAGTAGCTTTCTTTGATATCTTCGATGATATGGACTTGGCAGAAGATTTTGTCAAGTATCTCATTAACTACTGCTTAGATAATTATCCTGATGATCTAGCCTTTTTAGACAGTCGAATTGAGGAGATGGAAAAGAATATGAAGAAAGAGCTTCGCCGACCAATGGGCTTGATTGATACGCTTAAATTTGTAGTAGAAAATGACTTTGAGCGGATTACTTATACGGATGCAATTAATTTATTAAGAAGCTCTAAGCCTTATAAGAAAGGGAAATTTGAGTATGATGTAGAATGGGGGATAGATTTGCAATCGGAGCATGAGCGATGGTTGGTGGAAAAGAAATTTAAAAAACCAGTAATTGTTAGAGATTATCCAAAAGACATCAAGGCATTCTATATGCGGATGAATGATGATGATAAAACGGTTGCGGCAATGGACGTTTTATTTCCGGGCATCGGAGAAGTGATTGGTGGTTCGCAAAGAGAAGAGCGATTGGATAAGTTAACGAAGCGAATGCAAGAAATGGACATACCAGAAGAAGAATTATCTTGGTATCTAGACTTACGTAAGTTTGGTGGAACGCCTCACTCTGGATTCGGATTAGGTTTTGAAAGAATTATCCTTTTCATTACAGGTATGGGGAATATTAGAGATGTTATTCCTTTCCCTCGAACGCCGGGTAATGCGGAGTTTTAAGAGTAGAAGTCAGATCATTAGACTGGCAGACATACGTTTTGTCCCGCAACTTTCCGTTGCTGGACAAATTATACTGCATAGTAAGGAAAGAATTTATCAAGCAACGGGAAGTTGCTGGATAAAACGTAAAAAAAAGAACCTATCTGAGTATTCAGATAGGTTCTTTTTTTGGGGGTCAACATAATAAGCAGTCAACATCATAAACCCCGCCTGATGGCAGTCGGACTGGTCTGACCCCTGACAGCGCAGCGGTCTGACTTCTGACCTCTTTTCTTAAGCTCTCTCCAAGCCAGCTCTACTATACATTTTCTGCAACTTTTTTCTTGCGAAGAATATTCTGCTTTTAACCGTACCCAGAGGTACATCCAACCGATCAGCTATTTCATCATATTTATATCCTTGATAAGCCATCCAGAAAGGTACTCTAAATTCATCCCCTAATCGGTGAACCATTTTAAGTAACTCTCCATAAGCGATATTGCTCTCCCCGTCATTGCGGATACTTGCATCTCCAGAATTTATGTAGTAATTGTTACTAGTTTGGTCAAGGATTACTCCTCTACGCACTTTCTTTCTATAGTTATTGATAAAGACATTACGCATAATAGTGACTGCCCAAGCTTTGAAGTTGGTATTCTCTTGGTATTTATCTGCATTAGCTATGATACGCATAGCTGTATCTTGATAAAGATCAGCAGCATCGGCTGAGTCTCCAGTTAATTTTAGGGCAAAAGCTCTCAAAGTGCTGTTAACGCTTTTTAAATGTGATTGAATTTTACTTGACATGGCGTTGAATTTAAAAGATCTATTACTGTTTTGGGGAAGCCAGTTACAGAACTATATTTATTAGGAAATCGGGTAATTGTTTTTTCAATATGACAAAAATATTTACAAAAAATGATTTTTGCAAATATTTTTTACTTTTTATGTGAAATATTATTACAATAACGACATTGAGTCGTATGAAATTGTAAAAAATAACTTCATTGTTGAGTTAATTGTCTTGATTTTGATATTTTTCTACCGAAAGTTATTTTTTTAAAGAAATTGTAGAATATTTTCGACTATTATCAACATTTTTTAGATAAAGGATGTTAATATTTTTTACAAGTAGGTAAGAAAGTATAGTCTAAGTAACGACGAAATAATAACTATACACTCTTGGCTGCTTCTTTTTCCCTTATTTTCCTCTTGAAATCGGTCATAGTATCAACAATACTCCCGCTTTCAAGAGAAAACTAAGAAAAAAATAAGCTACCCAAGAACGT
>CAKZUM010000152.1 GCA_937921525.1 uncultured Saprospiraceae bacterium | reverse complement strand
TACTAAGCGTAATATTCCAAATACTTTAGATTTAGGGAAAGTTAATTCTATCAGTTATTCAAATTCTTAGACGAATGAATATAATTTGTAATTTAAACTATAATGAGTGTAAAATAATTTGGTCTGGTTCAAACTAATTGATCCGATCACTTGCAGTGGTCGGATCAAACTGTACGTTAGGGGTTGGAGGTAATCTCAAGGAAAGAATTCCTACTCTTACAAACCCCCAACCCCCAAGGGGGAGCGAAATAGGAATAACTCATAGAATAGGAATAAGCTTAATATTATATAAAGGCTAAATAGTTTTTCTGAGCTATAATTATATGAGTGTAAAACAATTCAGGGGCATTTTCTTGAAATTGATCGGATCACTTGCAGTGGTCCGATCAAGCTGCACCTTTCATCGGACCACTGCAAGTGGAATGTCGTCAACTTAAGGATTAGATGTCTAAATACGCATAATTCAACGCAGATTTAAATGATTTTATAGGTTGCCTTTATTAGATGTGTTCCCTAGGTCGAGAGCGTGACATACCTGTATGGTGGCTTTCAACTGTCAACATCCTTCACGACCTACAAAAATCCATATAGCTACAAAGTAGCTCCGTATTGGAGTAGTATGTACATGGTAATAAAAAAAGTCAACGCCTAGATACACGACCTACAAAGATCCAAAAAAAAGATCCGTGTAGCTACGAAGTAGCTCCGCGTTGAATTATGTCTTATAAGCTGCCTAGTTTTTCTTAAGTTGACGACATTCCACTGCGAGTGATCCGATGAATAAATTTGTCGCCCCAACTTTGTTATACTCTCTTTTGATTTTTTATTCTTGACAAGGCCCACAAGTATCTCCAAGTGCCTGTCTAGGTATCCATTCCGTTAATTTAATTTTGATTGTTTTTCCCGTAGATTCTACTGTTTTTCCTGTACAAATGAATACGTAACCATCTTGATCGGGATCTGGACAATTACAGCTAGAACTTGCTAAATCAGGAATACAACTGTTCCAATCGTCTTCATCATATTTAGCGTGATTCTTTGGGTAATTTGAATAATGATTGTCTTGATCTATATCAATGACAATACAATTACTATTGCTTGTATTTGGATCACATGCGCTTAATGGGTTACTCCCTTGATTTACTTCCTCTAAATCGCTAATTCCATCTCCATCGGTATCACTTGTATTATCGTGGGCATTGGCATCTGTTCCATCCGCTACTCCATCATTATCATCATCGAAGTCATCTATATTTAATACACCATCATTGTCAAAATCACAAGGGTCTTGCTTAGGATCTATCTGACAAGATTGATAGTCGGCATCATCTATTCCTCTTTTTGTTGATACTACAAAATTTGGATGTTCTAAGTCATTATCTGGATGGTTAAATATAGTATTCCAAAGTAAAGTTGCTTTATCGTTATTGGGGCCTTGATATATAACCGTACCATCCATGTTGAAGTCATTCAGAGTATATCCTTTACTGATGAAATTAGTCAATTTGTCTTCATTTTTAGAATCTAATAATATTTCTAAAAACATATGAAAAATGTCATTCCCAGGACCTTGAAAAATAACATCTTCGTCTCCGTTTAAGTCTCCTGACCAAACTGCTCTAATTCGGTTATTAATATCTCCTACTTCTACTGTGGGCTTACTACCTCTGGATGGTGTGTACTGGTTTGTAAAATCAATAAAAGGTATTTCAGTTGCACTGAAAGTATAAGGATATAAAGATATAATAGGTATATGGTTTCTATGTTTTATTGCGACATAATAATCTCCCGGAGGAAGATTAAAGATTGGCATAACCACCGCACCGTGTTGATCCATTATATCTCCATCTTTTTGTAATAAAGCAGAAAAAGTTGCTAGTACTAAATCGGAGTTATCTACAGATCTTAACTCTATAAAAACCCAATCAACGATAGCATCATCCCCAGTAACAGCCATTAGGGAATCACTACAAGTTTCTCCGCCGCCACCTACATGCGTGAAGTCTCTAACATTTGAGTAAGGTTCTTCTAGTGGTACCAAGTTTTTGGCCCTAAGATCGTCTCGCATCTTACCAAGCCCAGGTCCGCCAATTTGAGCACCTTGCAAAATCAATTTTGCTTGCATAGCTAATCCGCTACAATTCACCACTTTGCTATAGCCATTATGGTTGCCACATTCATCCTCTACATACCAAGTTCTGATCGTTTGTACATTGGCACCATTAATGACTTCTCCTTCTTCGTAATGTATAGAAATACTTGGATCACAATTGTCTATTGCTATAATATCTTTTCCTATTTCTAATCCAGCTATTTCACTTGCACAAAAGTCTCCAGTTTCTAATTGAATACTTCCTTCGATCACCATAAAGGATAAGTCTTCAGCGATATGGGTTACATCTCTATAAGCCCACTCTTCTACTCTAACTTCAAAACTATTTGGTTTTACATTCCTAATTCGGACAGTAGATGGGTCAGACCCTGCATAAGCTACCCCTCCGATAACAACTACTGGATTATAATAATGATGGGTTGTTTTTACTTCTTTCCAATTATGATTCACACTTACTACGCCAACTTCTCCCATTGGGAGTCCACTTTGTTCTGTTAAACTACCAACATTATCTATTGCCAAGTACCCAACACGTTCAGGGCTGTGCATTGTTTCTGAATCAAGAGATTTTTCTTCTTCCAACTTCAATTGTACAGAACCTGTACTTAAACTATTATATCTAACTACTGCTGGTTCGTCATCTTGGAAAGTTTGAATAGCTCCAAAGAAGGCAGGTGTGTTATTAAAGGAAGAAGAAAAATTAACGGTACTCCATAGCTCATTTATATCTACTGTATTTGCATTCAATTCATAGTTAGTCGTCTGAATCCCTGGCTCAATGGCTATCCAAGCTACTTTCTCTCGAGCATGATTTTTGTCTTCAAAAGCTTCTTCCTCTTGTAATCTTACCTCGAATTGGGCTGTAGATACTTGGCGTATTCGAGTGGTCACAGGAGTTGCATCTTCTGTTGTGACGACTTGACTAAAAACAAGTGGTTTTGTATCAAATTCAAATGGAAAATTAATGGTTTTCCAGTTTTTATTGACATTTTCCATTACACCTGCAATTAATTTCTGACCGCTCGGTAATGTATAAATTCTATAGATAGCAGGGGCTGTAAAATCTTGTACCTCAATTTTTTGAGAGTCTCTTACTGTATTACCGCACAAATCCTCCGCAATCCATGTACGAGTTAAGGTATAGCGATATTGAGAACAGCCATCTTCCCCTTGGGTATCTTTTTCCTCTACATTGATCTTTACATTTGGACAATTATCAGAGGCAGATACTAAATCTGGTACTGGTATTAGTTCATCACAACTAACAGTAATATCTACTGGCACATTTGACATGGTAGGATCTGTGTCATCAGAAAAATCTAAAGTAACAGTAGCTGTAGCACAACAAGTACCTGTTAGATCGCATATTTCATAATCGAATTGATCCGTTCCACAGGTTGGTGTGTGTGGAATATATTCAAAAACACCTCCTGCATCAATCGTTACATCCCCCCAAGTACCATTGTTTACAATATTAAAAACAACGGTATCTCCGTATATAGTATCATTTCCTATTACCCCATTTTCAACTATAGTTCCCGGGCAATTTTTTATAAAATTGTCATCTCCCAATCTCAAAAAATAAGAAGCATCCACGACAACTGGACCATATTCAACGGGACAGGCTGCCCCACAATACTGAATCCATACATTGTAAGTTCCTTCTGCAAGATTTGAAAAAGTCGTTTCGTCATTTGCCCCCCATGTTGCACCGTCATCAATACTAATTTGAAAACAAGTACTGGTATCTTGTGTAATCTCGAATGATAATTCGCCATCGCTTCCACCACAACTTAAGGTACTTGTTACATCAACTCTACTAATTTGGGGCAATGGTCGGACTTGCAAAATCATCGTGTCCGTAACTGTGTAATTAGTGGCGATGCTTGTTAAAACAACGGTTGGATAAACGGGTATTTCGTTAGTTGGTGCATCAAATTGTATCGTATGTGGGCCTGGGCCACTTGCTGTAGTATCTGCATATACACCAAAATCCCATGAATAGCTTAATCCATTTTGCTGATTGGCTACCTCAAAGGTATAATCCGTTTTTTCACATTTCCAAACTGGATCCTCTCCAATTACGGTGATGATAGGAGCATTAAAACTACAAAGATCATCTGCGTAATCAATCTTACCATCGTTATTGTTATCAATCCCATCATCACAATCTTCTTCACAAAGGGAATCAGATAAAGGTCGAATAATAATCATTAATTCCCCTACTGGTCGACAATCTGGATCACTCGGCACATTTTCTAATACTGCATAGATAAAAGCAGTATCTGGTTCGATTCCTCCATCATGATAATAGTTTTGGATATTACTTAATCGTACCGTATCATTAGCTCTACTAATAGGAATAATATCAATGACATCACTAGCAGCGTAAGCAAGGGAAGAAGAGCCTATTTTTGAATCCGAATGTATAAATCTAATGGAATTTGGCGCTACCTCATTGGTTGTAAAAGGTATATCTGCAAGGATCTCTCCATTACAAATAGTTCTTTCAGACACCACACTTGTAATATTCACGCAAGGCACTAAATCGATTTCATCTTCTATTTTTATTGTCTTAGCCCCATCTTTTATAAAAGCGATATTAATAGCAGAGCCTTGATCTACATTTGTAACGGGATCCAATACAACACTATAATGGATCTTGACTACCTCTCCGGGCAATATAGTATTGGTTAAAGTATATCCAATCTCATCTAATGGATAAGGCGAGTCTGTTCCAGATTGATCTACTATAGCGTTCGTTCCACTACAAGTTTCTAAACTAGTCGAATTAGGCACATATGCTAAACCTACTGGCATAGTGTCCAATACAAGAATATTATTTAAGGCTTGATTTCCGACATTGTCAATTAAAATAGAAAACTGTACGGTATCTACCCCTCCTAATTTATTGTCATTATTATTATCTGCTAAGTAGCTATGTTCTTTAAATGCATTAATGGCTAGACCACTAGATATCGTGTATCCGAAATCCATAGCAGGGGAAGCAGGACTTGCAATTAATGGATCTTGTCCCCATGCTGCAGCTAACAAGATCTCTTCATTATTCAACACCCATAACCTCATGCCAGTTTGATTGCCATCTGGATCATAAACCCGCCTGCTTTCTAGTATATTTATGGTTAGTAAGGAATCATATCTAGTCCCTGCGGCATCTACTAAGGGACCGCCATCTCCATCGAAATCAACCGCAACTTGTACCGTTCCAGCACCACTAGTACCTGTTGGATGATTAGCCGTCAACCATACCGGAGAAGAATTTTCAGATAATTTATCCCCTAAATTAGCAGGAGTCCTACAAAAAGAAGCAAAGGGGTCATCTCCATCTGCAAACAATACAGAAACGACTTGATTGTATAATCTATCCTCTGGTATTAAGGCAAAGCCCCAGTCATGGGTACTATTCACACTCCCATTTGCATCCACAGTTGCTACCGCATAAAAAGAGCCATCATTCGAATAAATATGTGCACCTGAGGATTCAGGTACTATGATATATTGACTTGATTTAGCAGGTAGGCTAAAAGCAGGTTGAGCAACATTTCCCTCTGTCGTCCAATTAATATTTATATTGCTTGTCCCTGGATTATATAGATGAACAAAAGTGTTGGATATATCATCTAAGTAACCTAATGAAGTACCTACTGGACAAATATAGCTATTGCTCCATTGTTCTAATGGGTGTAGATTAAACCATCTTAATTCATAGGTAGCCCCATAATCACCCGTAAATGCATTCACTTGAATAGGGGCGTTTGCTTTTATGGATGCTCCTTGTAATAGTGCAACACCTATTTCAGAGGAACTCGCATCAGGCGTACCATTTACCAAATAACTTTCTCCCGCAGATAATACACTGGTATAATCGATTGTTCCATCAGCGTCATAGTCAATTTCTACAACTGTATTTTCATTTTGAGCCATGATGGAAAGACCGACATAGTCAAACATATCGTTTACATTATGATCTGGTCCAAAAGGTAATTCATAGGTAATTCCCCATTCTTGTGTGGAGTATACTTCTACTCCACCTGCAAATAATGGAACACTCTCTTTCGTATCATCGTCTGATGGATACATCAATCGGGCCATTGTTAAACCGCCAGTACTCAAGACTTTGTCTCGACCTCCATACTGTGTACCAATAGCCGCTAAAGATTCCACCTCATCCGTTAAAGAAATACTCTGACCTCTTAGTAATATATCATTAGTGGTACCAGGCGCAATTCCATTACTCAAATCTCCGTCCCCCCATATTTCTGTCGAAGCTTGGGTTTTCACAAATGGGTCTGCCTCATAACCGTCTTCAAAATGATCGTAAAATATAATTGTACCGTTTTGAACAGTACTCATCGTTATAAAATTTTTAATGGGGTCTCCTACTCGATTTGGTGTGATTGATTGAAAAATAGTGTACCCTTCTTGCTCTGTAATTGGAATAAAATAACACTCCGCAGCTTTTAAAGGAATAGGAAAACAGTCGGGATTAGTATTTAAGCAATTAGCATTTTCGATATAGTTATACGTACAAGTGCCATCATTATTATCCGTAATGGTTATTGTTACAGGACTAGTATGACCGCTATATGAAAATGTAAAAGGCGTTCCATAAGTACCTATTGAAGCACCTATAATACTTCCATCATTTATGGATACTGTATAATTAGCAGCAGGCTCAGAAGCGATTGGATCAATCGTAATTATCACCTCTCCTGTCTTTTCATTACATGTTACCTGCTTAATTTGAGGATCTAGAATCACACAGTTGGTGGCACAAGTTCCAAGACCTTCTGTACAAGCTTGATAGCTTCCAAAAGTAGAACTTACACAGCCACATCCAGGGGCTTGTTGGTTAATTACAACATCAAAAACTGGAAAATCGTATACACATACTGGTAAAGTAGTCATGTCAATAGTGTGACAAGTTGTTCCACTACCATCATCTACTAAGCTAGTTAAATAATGCTTTCCTTCTTGTCTTTTAGAGTCTTGTATGTCGGGGTCTCCCGTAAATAAATCGACAGTAGCATTTGGTACGGTACTAATACATATATCCATATATTTCCCTGAAAACACGACATTTTCTATGATCGGTACATTACCATAAGATGTAGAGGATCCTCGAATCCCTGATGATGAATTTTGCCAAGTTTGATTTCTACTAAGACAAGTATTTCCTGAGTCAGGGGAAGAAATACGCAAGCCGTTTTGATTGAAAGCGATATTATTATCTTGTATCAAAACATTTTGACCAGACAATTCTGCCACATAAATTCCATCCCGACCATTACCTAAGTCAATTTCTGAACAATCCGTACCAACGTAATTTAAATTGATTGTATCACAGGAAGTTTCCGTTCTAAGGGCATTGTATGAAATTCTGATTCCTTCATAAGTACTATGTACTATTATATTATTTCTAACCACAGAGTTGTGCGCAAAACCACCTAAAAACATACCATAAGTATTATTCCCTGCCGCAGTATAAGTATCATCAAGTCCAATGAAATTATTTTCTATTTTTGAATGTCCCCCATCATATAAATGGACGCCAGTATTATTATCAGCAAGAATATTTCCTGAGACCTCTAAGTGATCTGCCTCGTTATTGGAATTCACATTTATTGCTGCCCCGAAACTATTAAACCCATGCAAGTAGATTCCGCTAATCCGTACATCGTTAGCATTGATATTTAAAGCGGACCCTGTGTATATACCATTAGTTGTAATTTCTACCAAACCCGTATGAATCGTACAGGAATTTACATTTCCTTGTGTGCTA
>CAKZUM010000151.1 GCA_937921525.1 uncultured Saprospiraceae bacterium | reverse complement strand
GTCAAATCTGGAATAATATCTATTGGAGACACAAAATAGCCCAATGCCCCGATCACAATATTCTTTGCCCATTGAGGCGTATCTTTGCGTTTATAGGCATAGAATAGCAACAAGGCCGTGTACACTACCTTAATACCTGCTTTTCTACCATAGCCCTTGATTTTTTTCCACAACTTGGGCTCTGAATACTGTTTTTTATATTTATCTGTGATATTTTTCATATTTACCGTGTTTTATAAATTCAAATAAATTGGTAAAATTTAATTTATATACAAGATCATAATAATAATTATTTTACACAAATTTTCTCGATTAATTGGGATGTATATTCTACACTACTGGACATTTTTTAGAGTAGAGAGTAGAGAACAGAGAGTAGAGACGTATTTCGTTTAAATAACGAGCGTTCGTCGTTTTTTAAACGTAATCTGTCTCTATTCTCTGCTCTCGCTTCTCTATTCTTTAAAACTGTAGCACATGTATATTCGATAATATAGACCCAAATAACTTAACTAGTCACTACTTTGGCAGGAATCTATCTACATATCCCTTTTTGCAAACAAGCATGTCATTATTGCAATTTTTATTTTTCTACTTCCTTGAAACAGAAGGACTTAATGGTGCAATCTATTATCCAAGAGATAGCACTACAAAAGGATTATTTAGAATCCGCGCCTTTAAAAAGTATCTACTTTGGCGGAGGAACACCTTCTTTACTAACGCAAAAAGACTTGGATACTATATTCAATGCTATTCACAAATACCACCAAATCTCGGAAAGTGTTGAAATTACTTTAGAAGCGAATCCAGATGACTTATCACTTGAAAAATTACAACAATTAGCCCAAACCCCTGTCAATCGGCTAAGTATAGGTACCCAATCCTTTTTTGAAGAAGATTTGCAATGGATGAATCGAGCGCATACCGCTCAAGAAGCAAAAAACTGTATACAAATTGCTCAAGATCAAGGTTTTAATAACCTAACCATTGACTTAATATATGGCACGCCCACTACGACTAATGAGATGTGGAAACAGAATATTCAGACAGCTATCGAATTGGGTATAGCCCACCTTTCTTGCTATTGTTTAACCGTAGAACCCGATACCGCCTTGGAGCATTTTGTAAAAAAAGGAACAAAAGAGGCAGTAGATGAGGAAAAAGCAGCGCAGCAATTCGAAATATTAATGCAGCAGGCAGCTTTAGCAGGATATGAACATTACGAGATTTCCAACTTTGCTAAACCTGACTGCCATGCCAGACATAATTCCAATTATTGGCTAGGTGCTTCCTACTTAGGAGTCGGCCCATCTGCCCATTCTTTTAATGGCCATAGTCGCCAATGGAATATCGCCCACAATGCTAAATATATCAAGGCTTTACAAGAAGGACAACTTTCGTTTGAAAAAGAAATCTTAACGCCCGACCAACAATACAACGAATATATCCTCACTGCTTTAAGGACAAAATGGGGCTGTGAACTACAAAAAATTAGTACTTGGGGCAAAGGACACGAACAATATTTCCTTAAATCAGTTGAACCTTATCTAAAAGAGCAGTTAATTCAAGAACGCAAACAAACCTACACTCTGACTTCAAAAGGAAAGTTACTAGCAGATCGAATTGCGATGGAATTATTTATTTAGAAGTCAGAATGCTACGCTGTCAGAAGCAGTGCGCGGGCGTCAACGTCATAAACCCGCCCGCCTGACGGCAGTCGGGCTGGTCTGATACCTGACAGTTCCCTTAGCCTAAGCTAAGTGGAACGATCTGACATCTGACTTCTAGAAATAGCAATTCCTCTTTCCACAGACTAACAAAACATGTATCTTTGCAGCCTATGAAAAATATTAGAAATTTTTGTGTAATAGCCCATATAGACCATGGTAAGAGTACCTTGTCTGATAGGTTATTAGAATTTACGCAGACCATATCTGAACGGAAGATGCAGAACCAAGCTTTGGATGATATGGATTTAGAGCGAGAGCGAGGAATTACGATAAAAAGTCACGCCATCCAGATGTATTTCAACCATGAAAATGGAGAAAAATACACTTTAAATATGATTGATACTCCAGGACACGTTGATTTTTCCTATGAGGTATCTCGATCAATCGCCGCTTGTGAGGGGGCCTTATTATTAGTGGATGCTTCACAGGGTGTACAAGCACAAACCATCTCCAATTTATATTTAGCAATAGAGCATGATTTAGAGATTATTCCTGTGTTGAATAAGGTGGATATGGAGAGTGCGATGGTAGAGGAGATGTCGGATCAGATTATTGACTTGATTGGTTGTGATAAGGAAGATATTATTTTAGCTAGTGGTAAAACAGGTATTGGTATCTTAGACATACTCAATGCAGTAGTAGATCGAGTTCCTGCCCCTACTGGTAGCCTAGACTTACCCTTACAAGCGGTCATTTTCGATTCCATGTTTAATTCTTATAGAGGTATTATCGCCTATTTTAGAATTATAAATGGAACGATGCGAAAAGGAGACAAGGTCCTCTTTATGAATACGGAAAGTGAATACACTGCAGATGAAGTAGGTATTTTACAGATGGATCAGGTGCCGCAAAAAGAATTGCATGCAGGCAATGTGGGCTATATCGTTACGGGCGTAAAAGTTTCCAAAGAAATTAAAGTTGGAGACACCATTACAACTGTCGAGAATCCCGCACCCGAAGCAATTCAAGGATTCGAAGATGTAAAACCGATGGTCTTTGCAGGTATTTTCCCGATTGATAATGATGACTTTGAAGATTTGAGAGATAGTTTGGAAAAACTACAATTAAATGATGCCTCTTTGGTATTCGAGCCAGAAACTTCTGTAGCTTTAGGTTTCGGGTTCCGTTGTGGTTTCTTAGGAATGTTGCACTTGGAAATTATTCAAGAACGATTATCTAGAGAGTTTGACCAAGATGTGATCACAACGATCCCTAACGTTTCTTACCTTGCCTATACGACTAGAGGAAAAGAACTCAAAGTAAATACACCAACCGACTTGCCAGATCCTACGCAAATGGACAGAGTCGAAGAACCTTGGATTGTTGCCCAGGTAATTACCAAGCCAGAATACATCGGGGCCATCATGACCTTGGCGATGGAAAAGCGAGGCAATTTAACCAACCAACATTATTTAACACCCGAGCGGGTGGAGTTGAGTTTTGATTTGCCTCTAGCAGAAATTGTATTCGATTTTTATGATCGTTTAAAATCTATTTCTAGAGGATATGCCTCTTTTGATTATTCACCAAAAGAGTATCGAGCAGCTGATTTAGTGCGATTGGATATTAAATTGAATGGCGAACCAGTAGATGCTTTATCCGCATTGGTGCATCGAACAAAAGCACAAAGTTTTGGTAGAAGAATCTGTAAACGTCTGAAAGAATTATTACCTAGACAACAATTTCAAATTGCCATACAAGCCGCTATTGGTGGAAAAGTGGTTGCCAGAGAAACCATTTCTGCCTTACGAAAAGATGTAACTGCTAAATGTTATGGTGGTGATATTTCTAGAAAGCGAAAATTATTAGAAAAGCAGAAAAAAGGCAAGAAGAAAATGCGTCAAGTAGGAAACGTAGAAGTTCCACAAAAAGCATTCTTACAAGTATTGAAATTAGATTAAAAAAATGGTTGTATTTGCGTTTACTAAACCTTTAGGGTTTAGTAAACGTTTAACCTCGATCTAACCATCAACTCCTTCTCCCACCTAGTACTCATTCCCTATTCATTATGAAAAAGATCGTCGAAGTAGGTAATATCCAATGCGGTAGCCCAACACTATTTCTAATCTCTGGCCCATGCGTTATTGAGGACGAAAGCATTATGCTAAAAACCGCAGAAGCTTTAAAAAAAATAGAAGATCGATTAGGCATTCCGATTATTTATAAGTCTTCATTTATGAAAGATAATCGGAGTTCTGTAGATTACTATGTAGGGCCTGGCATGGAGGAAGGCTTAAAGTTACTACAACGAATCAAACAAGATTTTGGCTTTCCAATTATCTCTGATATACACTACCCTAGTCAAATTTCGGCAGCAGCAGAAGTTTTAGATATTATTCAAATACCTGCTTATCTATGTATGCAAACTTCTTTAACCGTAGGTGCAGCACGCACAGGCAAACCCATCAATCTAAAACATGGTCAGTTTCTAGCACCTGAAAATATGATCAAGCCTATACAAAAAATAGAAGCCCAAGATAATCAACAGATTCTACTGACCGAACGAGGCTATACTTTTGGATATAATGATTTGGTGGTAGATCCACGAAGTTTTTACCATTTACAAGAAACGGGCTATCCTGTTATTTTTGATGTCACTCACTCCATAAGAAAGTATGGTATCCCAAGTGCAGATCCTAGTGGTGGGGCTAAACAGTACCTACCTATTCTAGCGCGTGCAGGTGTAGCAGCTGGGGTGGATGGATTATTTATTGAAGTACATCCGAATCCTTCTGAAGCATTATGTGATGCTGCCAGCCAACTGAATATCAATCAATTAGAAGAATTTTTAAAGCCTTTGTTGGCGATTCATGCAGTATTATAATCTATGGTTGATCCAACCATTCTGTAATCCAATTTTTAAATGCAATTGAAGATGTGTTATCCACAAAATCAACTATATCTTGCTTTGGAACCTTTTTTTGCAATTTTTGTACTACTTTAATAAAGTTGATTAAACTCAATTTATCCTCTTGGCTACTAAATTTTTCTCTTTTTAAATACAATAAAAAATTAGAGCAATAATTAAGAATCAACTCTGAATTTTCCTTTAATTCTACTAAACATTTAAGTTGAAAAACTCTTCTCTTCTTCTCAATATGAAACAACTTTGACTTAATATTAACCAAATCACTTAATGCCTCTTCATATTTTTTTCTTTGGATAAAGACTCTCACCTTTGAAAGAAGTACCATGTCTTTTCCTTCAGAAGTTGTCATTTTATGCGCATAAAAATCAATAAAATAATCTGCCCAGTCTACATCCTCAACACCACATGCAATTGTAACGATATTAAAAAAACGATTTTCAGTTAAGTGCAAGTCTAAGCGATTTGCTTTAAATGCCTCTTTATATAAATTAAGAGATTCTTCCAAATAGGAAAAGTCTCCCTTTCTTATATTATAAGCACAAAAATTTAACAAATATGTCAGAATTTCTTGCTCTTCCTCCCTATCAGTAAAGGACAGTAAATTAAAATAATGTTTTACTTTTTCATAAGCTTCACTCGTCCGATTCTTAGACAATTGAACAGTCCAATAATATAACTGCATGTAATTATTATCTTGATGTTCTAGTCCTTCTGCCTTATTTAATAAATCCTTAGGAATTGAGAACTCTTGATTGTCCTCTCGCAGATTATTTCTATTGACCAACTCCCCTACATACCTTAGCTTAGTTTGTAAATAAAATTGCTCTAATTGTTCTAGAGCAAGTTTTAGTCTTAAAGATTTATTTAAATCAATAATAGTCGAACTGAAATAACTGACATGATAAAACATCATTAAAAAAAGTGGTCGTAAAAAGCTATTAGGAATAGATTGTATTAATTTAATAGATTGCTTTACAGACTTCTCAAAATAATCAAATAGACCTCTTTCAAAATAAATTTTTGTCAGAAAATATTGGCGCCATATAACCGATTGATTTACTTCTTTCCACACTAAATAATTGGTCAACCAAGTATTCAATTCTGCGAGGGTATTAAATACTTTTTTTCGATGCTTATCTGAAGCATATTCTTGATCGAATGTAGCGAAATAAGCTTGCTCTATAGATATATTTTCCCATGCGGCTTCATTCGTTCCGTGAGATAATAGATAAGTAAGTAATCTATTAGGTATTTTCTTTTTGGCATTTACACTTATAGCAAACTCATGGAAAGATAATACCTCTTTCTTTGAGAGTGTACGTAGTAATTTAAAAAAAGTAGAATGCAGCATTGTTTAGGAAAAAGAGTACTTTAATTGTTGTTAAATATTTGATAATCAATTGTTTATTAAAATTAACTTGTTATTTTAATAAGGAAATATCGCTAAAATAGTTTTCTTTATTTTATTAAAAAAGTAGATATTCATGCATCGAAGTTGTTTTGGACTCTAATTTATTAGTTATAAAATCATGATATAAAGTTCTAAGAATCACTTTTTTGGGGTCTTTCAATATGATTTTTGAGACTGAAAGACATTTAAGTAACGACAAAACAACTTCTAAAAGATAATATTAAAGCCAGATGTTACAATTAAAGTATTTCATTCCATTTAGAGAGAATCGAAATACTTTGGACTTGCACCTATAGATGGGTTGCAAGTTTTTTTATTTATAACTGCACACATTCAAGTTTTTTCTTGACATACCTTCAATTTCTCCTGCATATCTAATGCTTTTTTATAGGATGACTTCCCTCTATCCACTGTCAACAAAACGGCAGCACCCATCTAAATAATACTTTCTTTGGTAACCAGACTAGTTATACTTGTGGCTTTTAACGATAAAACATGCTTATATAATAAGAACATAAATAAGAGTAAGGAAAAAAATAAAAACAAAATCGCTAACAACTTAATAATCAGATGCTTAATAAATAATACTCATATAATCAACAAGGAAATGCTGTAAAAATAGTTTTTTATCTTTTATTAAAAAAATTCATATTTGCAGCTTTCGAGATAATACCCAAATTAAAGGTTAACAACCCCATTTTTAATAAGCCAAAAATAAAAGTATTTCAACCCAATAGAGAGAATCGAAATACTTTAGGCTTGCGCTTACTCTGTAGGTTGCAAGCCTTTTAACTTTCCTTCCTTTTATAAAGTCTCCATGTTTCTTCCTTCGATGTAAATAGTAGTTCTCATCTTATAATATAGCTTTATCCAGTAACTTCCCGTTGCTGGATAAATTTCCTTGTAAATCGCCTTAATTTATCTAGGAGGTTTAATTGTCGAATTAAAACTAGGAAGTTGCTGGACAAAAAGGCTAACATTATCTTCCAAAACGAGAATTAGGAAAGGTTTAGTAAACTTTGAAAGTTTATTAAACCTATAATTAATAATCCATTCTAATTCGTATCTTCCCCATGAATTTATTTGAAAATATACATCAAATTCTATGAAGATACTAAGAACCCTCCTTTTAGGCTTACTATTTCTAGCACTCCTAGCAATGGGTGCGGCCTATGCCTATCTACAATCTACTAAGCCCGTCTATGAAGGAGAAGTGACCCTTCAAGGAATAGAAAAAGAAGTAGAAGTCTATTATGATGATTTTGGTATCCCTCATATATATGCGCAGAGTGAAGTAGATGCGCATTATACCTTAGGGTATGTACATGCCCAAGATAGGCTGTGGCAAATGGAGCTAATGAAGCGATTAGGAAAGGGCAGGTTAGCTGAAATATTAGGGCCAGATTTAGTCCAAATGGATCGTTTCTTTAGAACGATTGGTACGGGAATAAAAGCGACTGAAAATGCGGAATTATTTGAAGAAATTCCAGATGACGATCCAGTTAAAAAAGCAGCCTTAGCCTATATTGATGGAGTGAATGATTATATTGAAAAAGGTGCTACGCCTATTGAATACCAGTTATTAGGAATAGAAAAAGAATCCTTTACGATTGAAGATACTTATGCTATATTTGGGTACATGGCGTTTAGTTTTGCGCAAGGCTGGAGAACCGATCCTCTGGTCACCCGCATTCAAAATAAATGGGGCGCAGCATATTTAGCAGACTTAGATGTTCATTGGAATCCTACCGCTCAGATGATTCCTGTTTTTCCAACTAAAGAAGCAGCCAAAGAAAATACAACTACAAGCACCATCGCTCCTTTTTCTACTAGTCAATTAATAGAACAACTTCCTGTAGCCCCTTTTATGGGTAGTAATAGCTGGGTCATTAGTGGCGATAAAACGACTTCTGGACAAGTAATCTTTTCTAATGATACCCATGTGGGATTTGCGCAGCCATCTGTATGGTATGAAGCACATATAGATTGTCCTGATTATGAGTATTATGGGTACTATCTAGCAGGCGTGCCATTCCCTGTTATGGGACATAATGAATATCATGCGGTAGGGATGACTATGTTTGAAAATGATGACATAGATTTATATATAGAAAAGCCCAACCCAGATAATCCAAATCAAGTCTGGTTTAAAGATCATTGGGAAGATATGACTATCCGAAAAGAAGTGATAAAAGTCAAAGGCGCAGAAGATGTAAACGTTGAGGTAAAGACTTCTAGACATGGCCCGATCATTAATGAGGCGATAGCGGATGTAGGTGAGATGACCGATCAACCTGTCGCCTCTTGGTGGATTTATAATGAATTTCCTGCTAAAAATCTGCAAGCGACCTATGGCATCACCCATGCCAAAACAATGGCGGAAGTAGAAAAGAATGCCGCCCTAATGCATGCGCCAGGGCTCAACCTTATGTATGGAGACAAAGCAGGAAACGTAGCTTGGTGGACCATGGCTCGCTTACCTAAACGATCTGATACGGTTAATTCTAAATTATTTTTAGATGGGGCTAGTGGCACTGATGAAATATTGGGCTATATCCCATTTTCTGATAATCCGCACTCTATTAACCCTCCTGAAGGCTATGTTTACTCCGCCAATAATCAACCCGATACAACCGCTGGCATTTTACATTCAGGCTACTATATTCCAGAGGATCGAGCACGCCGTATTATGAATATACTAGACAAAGAAGATCAGTGGGATATGGCACAGGCAAAGGCGATGATTCTAGATGTAACCTCTCCCAAAAAAGTAGCTGTAACAAAACAACTTTTAAAATTATTAGGTAATGAACCTTTTCAAGGAGATAATGCTACTAAAGTATTTGGAATATTATCTGCTTGGGATGGGGATTCTCAATTGGATGATATAGCTACTACTATTTATACCAAATGGGACTATTTAATCATGGAAAAAACTTTCCATGATGAACTGGGTGAAACAGATTTTGGCATATTCCTAATGACGGTTTTGGCAAGGCGAAGTTTTCCTTTTTTAATAGCTAAGGCAAATTCTCCTTGGTGGGACGACCAGTCAACAAAGGACAAAAAAGAGACTCGTCAAGAAATTATTCGATCTGCCTTTCAACAAACCTTAACAGAATTGGAAGCCCAATTAGGCCCAGACCCCGATCAATGGACATGGGGAAAAGTACATAGCATTACCCATCCACATATATTGGGGCAAGATCCGAACTTAGCTCGACTGTTAAATGTAGGTCCATTCCCCGTTGTCGGCAATAATGAAGTCTTAAATAATATGGCATTCCACCCTACTGCTGATGGATTATACAAAGTAAAAAGTGGTCCAGCCAAACGAAGGATTATTGATTTTTCTGATACAGAACATTCGGTAAATATTTTACCTACTGGTCAGTCAGGTAATCCGATGAGTCCTCATTATAACGACCAAGCAGATATGTTTTTAAATGGAAAATTTAGATTACAAAAAATGAATGAGACGGAGATTAAAGAGCCTGGGAGTCGGCGGTTGTTGTGTGTGCCTCAGTAGATATACGATTTAAACAAGCATAGCACTAAATCGGCTATGTTCATTAACTTTTCTAAAAGTGAATAAAATTCTCTTAACCCTTATGTTATGGCTGAGTATAGCAAGTAAGATATTTGGTCAGGTTGATACGCTATCCTACTACCCTACAACGGTAGACGCTCTTCCTTACGACAGTCTATACCTTCATCATACACTAGATTCCATCATTCAAACGGGCGTAGATTCTGCGGCCTTTCCCGGTGCTCAGTTATTAATCATTCATAAAGAAGCAGCCATTTATGATAAAAATTTTGGGTACCATACCTATGATAAAATACAGCCTGTACAATCAAGAGATCTGTATGATTTAGCCTCTATAAGTAAAACCACTACAGGTGCATTAGCATTAATGTACTTACACGATCAAGGCCTATTTGAGATAGATGGCTTATGGAAAGATTATTTCCCTGATTTTGAAAATTCTAATAAGGCCAATTTAGATTTCAGAACGGTCTTGGCGCATCAAGCGAGACTCATTCCTTACATCACCTTTTGGGCGCGTACTAAAAGGAAGCGTGGAAAATTTAAATGGCGAACGTTTAAATCTAAAACATCTAAACGCTTCCCGATAAAAATTACAGATCAATTATACTTGCATCGAAAATACAAAAAGAAAATATACAAAGGGATCAAAAAATCTAAGCTCCGAGAAGAAGAAGACTATAAATATTCTGGACTCTCTTTTTTATTGTATCCAGATTTAGTTCAAGAAAAGACAGGTCTTCCTTTTGATACTTTTTTATACAAAACCTTTTACCAACCTATTGGTGCTGAACGTTTGGTCTTTACCCCAACTAAATACTTTCCCCTATCTGAAATCGTACCAACAGAGATAGATACTTTTTTTAGAAATCAATTAGTGCATGGAACGG
This sequence comes from uncultured Saprospiraceae bacterium, assembly GCA_937921525.1. GTDB lineage: Bacteria > Bacteroidota > Bacteroidia > Chitinophagales > Saprospiraceae > JAFMDF01. Next base: position 635 of record CAKZUM010000151.1, on the reverse strand, counting down.
TCCATGATGAAAATGCGGCCATGTTAAATGGCATTTCTTCTAATGCTGGATTATTTGGTAATGCACATGATTTAGCAAAACTATTACAATTATTTTTGAATAAAGGAACGTATGCAGGTCAGCGTTATTTGAAGGCAAGTACAATAGAAGAATTCACACGCTGTCAATTTTGTGATAAAGGGAATCGAAGAGGCTTAGGTTTTGATAAACCCTTAATTGAGTATGATGCGAAAGCTGCGTATATCGCAAAATCAGCTAGTCCTGAAAGCTATGGACATTCTGGGTTTACGGGAACGTTTTATTGGGTAGATCCTACGGAAGAACTCATTGTCATCTTTCTGTCCAATAGAGTATATCCTACTCGGGCCAGTCGAAAATTATACAGTTTGAATATTCGACCTAGTCTGCATGAGGCGGTGTATGAGGCTATTCGCAAGCGTAATAATTGAGCTATTCCTTCCGTAAACGCTTCAGAAATGCTTGTCTGCTATTTACCTAAGGAATGGTTCATTAATAAATGTCGTTTTTATGCGCCGTTATTTTTTCTTTATGCAAGGCGAAAAACGTAGGCGATGCCTAGCATCGACGAGGCTTTTCAACGCAGCAGAAAGGAAAAATAACAAGTAGAAGAATGT
>CAKZUM010000150.1 GCA_937921525.1 uncultured Saprospiraceae bacterium | reverse complement strand
ATTTTCGTAGCCTTAGCTACGGGAATTTAAAAAGCCGAAGTCATTAGCGATCAATGACTTGCAAATAATCCAGTTATACATTTTTAAACAACTTCACTGTATAATATTGGAGCCTTTTCCAAGAAATTGAAATAAATCGTATTAATAATGGCAGAAGAGCATAAAAAAAAGAATCAATTAAATATCGAATTACCAGAAGAAATAGCAGAAGGGGTTTACTCCAATCTAGCCATTATTTCTCATTCTAATTCAGAGTTTGTCGTAGATTTTGTTCGAATTTTACCTAATGTGCCCAAGGCTAAAGTAAAATCCAGAATCATACTAACTCCTCAACATGCGAAGCGTTTATTAAAGGCATTGAATGACAATGTAAATAAATTTGAAGCACAGAATGGACCTATTAAAGAACCAGATCATCCTTCCATGCCTCCAATGAGCTTTAATACGCCTAAGGCGCAAGCATAATTTTAAGAATAGAGAAGCGAGAGCAGAGAATAGAGATAGATTGCGTTTAAAAACAAACTAAATTTAGTTGTTTTTTGAAAAAATATGGTGAACCTTCGTAACTATTCAGCACACCAACCAGAACTCCCCCCAACCCCCTCTTAAAAAGAGGGGGAGTCGTCTGCGATTAAACATTTCGTTAATGGTAAATACTGTATCCAATACGAATTTTTCAACCGCAGACGACTCCCTCCCTTTCTAAGGGAGGGCCGGGGAGGGTTCTTGAGAATGCTGAATAGTTACAAAATCTATTCTTAAATAATTTCAATACTTAAACATGTTCATTAATAGAGGCAGGTAAAGAATATCGTTCTACAAAAGTCTTCATATCGTCCACCATGGCAGGAGAACCAATTGCAATTGTTGCTTTTTGATGTAATTGTGAAATAGGTAGATCAAGTATCCGTTTAAGTTGACAATTCATTGCCTTGCCACCTGCTTGTTCCACGATAAATGATAATGGATTGCATTCGTACAATAAGCGTAATTTTCCTAGCGGATATTTTCGCGTATTAGGATATAGAAAAATACCTCCTTGAAATAGAATTCTGTGAATATCAGACACCATCGAACCAATATAGCGAAGGCGCAAATTTTCATCACAACAATTATCAATATATCGGCGCATTTCTACATCAAATTTCAAATAATAGCCCTGATTAACAGAATAATAATTTCCTCTCTTCGGTATTTGTATATTTTGATGGGATAGACAAAATTCGCCAATGGTAGGATCTAAAGTAAATCCATTTACCCCATTCCCTGTGGAATAAACCAAAAGGGTAGAGGTGCCATAGAGTACATAACCTGCTGCTACCAATTCTGCACCAGTTTGTAAAAAATCATTCAATTCCACAGTAGCGGTGGCCTTACTTTTTCGTCTATAAATACCAAAAATAGTTCCTACAGAAACATTCACGTCTATATTAGAAGAGCCATCTAAGGGATCAAAGACTACGATATATTTTCCTTGCTTCCCAGTAATGCCCTCGATGGGAATAAAATCTTCATTCTCTTCCGAAGCTATGCCGCAGCACTCTCCACTGTTTTTTAAGCAATCAATTAATTTTTCATTGGCGTATAAGTCTAGTTTTTGTACCGTATCTCCAGAGGCATTGGAAGAGGTTTGCGCTGTTCCTAATATATTCAACAAACCTGCTTTATTGACCTCTCGGTTAATAATTTTTGCAGCCACACCAATATCTCTTAGTAAACCTGTCAATTCTCCTGTTGCATATTGAAAATCGTTTTGACGACGAATGATAAATTCATCTAATGTTACTATTTGATTCATACCTTAGTTTTTGAAGAGGTAGTTGGATAATATTATTTGATGGTAGCTTGAACTTTAGTAGTATGCAAGTTTCAATCCATTAGATAAATTTGTCCAGTTTTCGTCTTTTTTTTAACGAAAATTGTCTCTGTTCTCTACTCTCGCTTCTCTACTCTCTATTCTCTATTCTATTATAGTTAAACGACTTTCATATCTGCGTAATTCTTTTCAAAGGCCATTAATAGTTTTTTAGCAGTAGTATCATAGGCCTCTTTGTCTTCCCAATTATTTTTTGGATCAAGAATATCCATTGGTACTTTCCCTACAGAGAAAACAGGAATGTCTAAACCAAAATAGGACTCTTTCCTAAATGGTAGGTTGCCCAAATCGCCTTTTAGAACTGCTTGTACTAAGGCTCTTGTATAGGATAATTTAATACGCTTTCCTATAAAGGAGGAAGGCAAAAATGGATTTTGAAAATAATCATCGCCCAATAATAAAATTAGTTTCCTTCTCTCGCATACCCGACATCATGCGCAACATATCCCCTGCGCTGATCGACATAGGCTTCCCGCGTTTAGCACCCCTTCCTTCTTGTAATAAAGACTTTTCTATGCCTACCATTCGTCCAGCAATAATAGAATGGATGTGCATATCTTCTAGGTAATAGGTTCTGAATAATTCCATCTTATCCATTATTATTGGAGATAGAGATGCTTGTCTTGCTTTTATCGTATTAAAAAGTTTTACTTTTAGTTTTCTCCATTGAACGTACTCAAAATTTTGAGTACCTGAGAATCCATTTGGTAGGTTAGCTTCTTCATTAGCTCTACTCATATCTGGTCGAACTACATTCCTGTATACCGTAGCCGTAAAGCTATTTCCAAACTCCATACAAGCCGTGGTGGCTCTAAATAAATGCGCTCCTTTATCTAACCAGTCGGCAATAAATTCATCAGCTTTATCCTGTTCTAACCCTTCAATGGCTTGTTCAAAACAATATCCAGAGAAAACCATGAAAACAGCAAATCCGTGGTGGGCTAATTTCCATCTGTATAAAGCTCGATGTTCATTATTGGTAGGAGCAACTTCCACAATTTGGGCTGGTGGAAATTGTACTGGCGTAGAAGTATGATTGGACAATAGAATGGCGTTGGCAGCCTCCCATGCTTTTAAAATATAAGCGATCTCTCCTCTAGACATGGAGGTATACTGAAACTCATTAATTAATTCTGCACTTGTATCAAGATATTGTTGAATGAATTGACCGTAGGTCATATTTTGAACACGATTGACTTCAAAATATTTATCATAGATATCAAATTTATTGGTGAGCACTTTTTCTCTGACTTGCCCTGCATCAAAGGGAATTGTCGGATTAATTAATGAGGCCAATGCTGCTGAGAATTGTTGGAATGCATCCAGTACTTCTGTTAAGACATAAGTCTCTCCCAATAAGATATTAATTTGATTTTTAACCCGAGAATTGAAAAAATCAACTTTTGCAATTTGATTATCGGATTGATTGATGAGTTCTTTTATACTAGAGTGATCTGGTAGAAAGCAAGGATTCATGATGATTTTATTTTAGGCCCGTTCTTGATTTTAATCAATCGTTTTAATCCAACAAAGATACTCAATGATGTTATTGTTAGTTTATATTAATAGAATTAAGAAAATTATTTTTTATTAATGTTTTTTAACAGAAAAATATTATTTTAATGACTTAATAGTATTGCTTGAAATAAAAATATTATCCAATTACCAATGTTAGATTCAACTGATTTAAAAATCCTACAGTTACTACAGCAAAATGCTCGCCTAACTATTAAAGAAATTGCGAGTCAATTAAATTTATCGACTACGCCCATTTTTGATAGAATGAAACGAATGGAAAGAGAGCGAGTTATTGATCGGTATGTTGCATTGGTAGACCCAGCGAAAGTTGGAAAGACCTTGTTTGCATTTGTACATATTTCTTTAAAAGAACATGCCCGACCACAGGTAGAGGAGTTTGTGGAGCAAGTGATTGAATTCCAAGAAGTTTTGGAATGTTATCACGTTACAGGAAATGCAGACTTCGTGTTGAAAGTTGTTTTAGGGAATATAGAGGAATACAACCAATTTGTATTAAATAAACTATCCCTGGTAAGCAATATTGGGAAAGTGGAGTCGAGATTTTGTTTATCAGTGAGGAAATATTCTACAGAAATACCTTTGTGATTTAGAAGTCAGAACGCTATGCTGTCAGATTGCTACCAACATATAAAAACATCACGCTGTCAAAATCTAAAGTCTGCTTCCCGCCCGCCCGAACGGTAGTCGGTCTGACAGTCCTGTAAGGACGATCTGACGTCTGACTTCTAACATATTATATTTCAAAATGCTCAGGCTTTTCCAAAATATCCCAAGTATGGTCGCCTAAAAGTTTCACAGTTGCTTTAAAATCAAAGGGTTGTTTTTTCTTTCCCCAGTCATTAGGCCCTACCATAGAAAGAACAAATTCTCCATCTTCTCTTTGATAAAGATGATAGGTTTTCCCAATTAAAGGTTTAAAACCCATATCAGCAGCATAAATACTTTCAGAAATTTCCACTCGGTCTTTGATCCCTTTGGCCTGTTCAGCTAATAAGTTGATTTGTTCTCTTATTTGATCTAATTGCATTTCTGTTTGCTCGTACATAGCTGTAACGGCTAAACCTTTGACTTTTCCTTTATCAATAGGTTTGATTACAGCACCACCAACCGTATGCGCATAGGGCAATAAATGCGGATTTTCTGCTACTTTATCAATATCTATGGGATTGATAAACGGTTCCTTCTTTTCTTTTGACATACTCTTTTTATTGACATTTCTTTTGTAACAAACTTAGCTGAAAATTGTTACGAAAAAAATTAGTATTAGCTGCATTTAGCATTACATTTAGCATTTGGTAACGACAAAACAATAACTATTACATTTTATTAAAAGAAACTTGAGTGTTATATGATAAATTGTAGATCAAAAGATATTGATGGCGCTGAGATAGCATGGTTTGCACCACTATGTAACGGAGATGATGAATATTTAAGTAGACATGATTTTCGATACAAAAGTGATTGGAGCAATACCTCTAATGTGGCAATTACGGCAGATCGGTTAGGGTATAGGAATATATTGTGCCCCTCTTCTTATCAAGTCGGTCAAGACACCATGACTTTTGCCTCTGCTATAGCTCCTCTAACGAATCAAATGAATTTGTTGACTGCGATTCGATGTGGAGAAGTGCATCCACCGATGTTAGGCAGAGCAATAGCCACTCTAGATCATATACTAAAAGGCCGTCTAACTATCAATATCATTTCCTCTAACCTTCCTGGCATGGACTTAAGTTCAGAAGCTAGATACCAACGTTCTAGAGAAGTTATTGAAATTTTAAAACAAGGATGGACGCAAGACCATATTGACTTTAAAGGAGAATTTTATAACATTCAATTGGATAACACACAACCAGTAAAAACCTATCAACAAAATGGAGGCCCGTTACTGTATTTTGGTGGATACTCGCCACCTGGGGTGGATCTTTGTGCGGAGCATTGTGATGTATATTTAATGTGGCCAGAAACGGAAGACCGTATTCAGAGCTTAATGGAGAATATGAGTACCAAAGCAGCGGGATATGGAAGAACCGTAGACTTTGGTTTGCGAGTGCATGTTATTGTCAGAGAAACTGAATCAGAAGCAAGAGCAGCTGCCCAGAAATTAATGGCTTTTGTAGACGATGAAAAGGGGGCTGAAATCCGAATGAGAGCTTTAGATGGAAAATCCTATGGCGTTTCTTTGCAAACAGCTTTAAGAGATTTATCGGATCAGGAAGGGTTTGTAGAAGAAAATCTATGGACAGGGATTGGTCGGGCAAGATCTGGCTGCGGTGCTGCAATTGTTGGTAATCCAGATCAAGTAGTGAATAAGATACGCCGATATATGGATATGGGCATAAGGGCTTTTATCTTTTCAGGTTATCCTCATTTGGATGAATGTAAATTATTTGGCAAGTATGTATTACCCCAAATTAAGACTATTTCGATGCCTATTGTACAGAATAGGCAACTCAAGGAAATACCATTTTCTCCATTGGGGGCTGGTATGCGGACGTAAGATGAACTATTATTAGGATTGAAATTCCAAGAAAATGAATCAAATGCAAGTAAAGGAGGTTTTAGGTAACATTGATATTTATCTATTAGATCAATTGATAAAGGGACGTATTAAAGATGATATGCGGATTTTAGATGCAGGATGTGGCTATGGTAGAAATGCGCAATTTTTCATCCAGAATAATTATGATATTTGGGGCATAGATCAGTCTGAAGAAGCGATTTCAATTTTACAACAGAGTGCATTCGATTGGAATTCAAATTATGATAAGCATAAGTTTCTGGTAGGAAACTTGGAGGCATTACCCTTTAAAGAAGAGGATTTTGATTTCATTATTAGTAGTGCGGTGTTACACTTTGCAAAAGATCGGGCACATTTTGTCCAACTATTTGATGAGTTGATAAGAGTACTTAAGCCTAATGGTATATTATGGTTTAGAATGACTGCAAAGCATACAATTTTAGAACATGCAGAAAAGGTACAAGAAGATGTTTATTTACTAGCAGACGGGTCTACTAGATACCTACTGGATTTAGCAGTTTTAAATGGCTTGATGGAGAAACATCAACTTCACTTTGTAGATCCTTTTAAAACAGTGAATATATCCAATCTTCGGACCATGTCAACGGTCGTATTACATAAAGGCGTTTCGACTTCTGAGGAACCAATTATTCAATAATTAATTTTTTCCAACCAGATAACCGTCTATCACAACGATAAAGTTTCTAAACCAATTGTCATAAACAACTCTTCTACATTTTCACCAGTTTTTGCACTGGTCACTAAATCAATATCATGGTTTAAATCCTGAATGATCTTGAGAATCTCTGACTCTTGCACAAGATCTTTTTTATTAGCTACAATTTTAAACTGCGCATTCGGAAGAATCGTTTTCAGATACTTTAAATTCTCATCTAAATTTGAATAAGTAGAAGGCCTAGTTAAATCAATAACAAAAATGATAGCACTAGCCCCAAAAAAGTAAGAACTAGGGACCTTTTGTTGGTCTTGATCTCCTGCAATATCCCATAGTAGAATAGAAATGCTTTGTCCATTTACTTCAAGCACCTTCTTGTCCACTTTTACACCTATGGTTGTGAGATACTGATCACTAAAATTTTTACTAAGAAATTGATTGAATAGAGAGGTTTTACCGACGCCGTAGCTTCCTGTTAATACAACTTTTGTGCTGTGCATGTATTTGTTTAATTATTAGAATGAATGTGTAAAGGGAGATAAAAGAGGGAGGTAGCACGATGAATAACTCGGAAGGATGATTCTCTAAATATGGGAGTGTGAAATAACTGCATAGAAAACCCAGTATTCTCTAGGACTTAGAAAAGTATTGAAAGTCACTATTAATGAAACCTAAGATACATTCTTTTTTGAATAAAACAAAGATAACAAGGTTGTTCCACAAATAGTGTCTATTCTACTAAGTTACCATATTTCTAAACAACTTCTATTTAAAGAACTGTTGCCGTTAAATTAAATAGATCTTAAAAATCTTAAGATTATCATAAGAACCTTTTAACTATAAAAAAAAAGCAATATACTTGATTTCGAATCGTTTCTCGTACAGTTATTGTCTATAAATTACCATACTACTGGACATTTCAAAGAACAGAGAAGCGAGAGTAGAGAATAGAGACAGATTACGTTTAAAAAAGGACGAAATTTCGTCGTTCTCTGATCGAAATACGTCTCTACTCTCTCTTCTCTGCTCTCTGTTCTAAA